>JAADER010000058.1 GCA_013153275.1 Thermoproteota archaeon | reverse complement strand
AAGTATATGGATCTCCTGGAAAGTTTAAGGCGAAGATAAGAGTTAACCCGAGATATGTGGATCCTGAGAAGTGTCTAGCGTGTGGTAAGTGCAGTGAGGTATGTCCAGCTGAGGCACCTAACGAGTTCGACTTTGGTCTATCTAAGAGAAAGGCGATCTATCTGCCACATGAGCTAGCCTGGCCTTACGCTCACGTAGTCGATCCTAACACCTGTCTAGAGCTCAAGAATCCTGGATCCTGTGGTAAGTGTGTAGAGGTGTGTTCAACTGGGGCGATAAACCTGAAGGATCAGCCTAAGGAGTTCGAAGTTGAGGTTGGTGCTGTCATAGTAGCAACAGGATGGGAGCCGTATGATGCCAGGAAGCTGGAGCATCTAGGATATGGAAAGTACCCGAACGTCATAACCAACGTGCAGATGGAGAGGCTTCTAGCACCTAACGGACCTACAAAGGGAGAAGTGATAGTTCCAGGACTTGGCAGAAAGCCTAGGAAGATAGTGTTCATACAGTGTGCTGGCCAGAGAGATGAGAACCACCTACCATACTGTAGCGCCATATGTTGCGGAGCCACTGTGAAGCAAGCAATCACGATCGCAGAGAGATGTCCTGACACTCAGATCTACATATTCTACATAGACATTAGAACGTTTGGACTCTACGAGCTATTCTACAAGCAGGCTGGGAAGTATCCGAACATATTCTTCATACGTGGAAGAGCTTGGAAGGTAGAGCAAGACCCAGCTACAGGAGAGCTTGTAGTATATGCTGAAGATACGATACTTGGAAGAAAGGTCTCCGTGAGAGCTGACATGGTCGTGCTAGCGGTAGGAATGATGCCGTCACTTAAGGTGAACCCGCCAGCCTGGTACAAGTCGGGAGTAGGCAGATCATGGGAACAGGAACTACTCCAGATACCTAGACACCAGTACTTCGTAGAGAGTGACTACATATGCTTCCCAATGGAGACAAAGAGAACGGGAATATATGCATGTGGATGCGCAATGTGGCCAATGGACGTACAGACAAGCGTATCTACAGCACATGCAGCAGCGATGAGAGCTACATCGATAGTGCTTGGAAAAGCAAGAACAGAGTACTCATATCTCACCGATCCGAACCAGATAAGGATAGACACCATAAAGTGTACTCAGTGTAAAAGATGTACGGAAGAGTGTCCATTCGACACGTACTCCTTCGATGAGCGTGGCTATCCAAAACCTGACCCATTAAAGTGTAGAAGATGTGGAATATGTGTAGGAGCATGCCCAGCAGTAGCACTATCACTACCATATCACAACACTGAGCTTATAATGAGCATGATCAAGAGTCTAGAGATCAAGTCAGACAAGCCACAGATAATAGTCTTCGCATGCGTGAATGATGCTTACGCAGCCCTGGATATAGCACTGAAGAAGGGTAAGACTCTGCCACCAGAGGTTGAACTCGTCATACCGGTACCATGTATAGGAAGCGTTAACATGAGATGGATAACTGATGCATTATCGCTAGGTATAGATGGCATACTATTGATGGGATGCAGAAGCGGTGAGGCAACAGCTACACAGCAGTGCCACTTCATTAGAGGACCAGACCTGGAGAGGACTAGAATAGAGAATCTAAGAGATACTCTGCAGAAGATGATGATAGAGCCTGAGAGAGTCAAGCTCATAGAGATAACATTAGAGGACTATAATATAGTAGTCGACGAGATCGCTAAGTTCGTTGAGGAGATAAAGAAGATGGGTCTGAACCCAATGAAGCAGTTTGCTGGAGGCGGAGGAATGGAGTACGGCTTCGGTTACACGTTCTAAGTCTCTGTACTTGTCGTCTAATCTCTTTCTAATTCTTCTATAAGATCCTGTGTGTTAATATTTTAATAATACAGAGCTATCTTTACTCGACATGTCATCTGCTAGTTTACCTAGCTTTATGCCATACTACTCGTACTATGTTAACCCCGTTCTGATACTGCTACTTGGAATGATATGTTCTATAATACCGGCGATAATACTCATAATATGTCTATACCGTATGTACCAGTTCGTCAAGCCATCGCTCGGCGATCGTAGGCAGAACCTGATAAAAGCGTTCTTCTACACGCTGATAGAAGAGTTCATAATACATAGGAACCTCTCAAAATGTAAGCCAGAATGGGGAAGATGGATACTTCACCAGATGGTTCTATGGGGAATGGTCATCCTGACAGGATGCACCATGTATGACGCAATAGCCGCACACGAGGACATAGTCATGTGCGGATTCGTGAACCCCTACCTCAAGCCTATAGCACTAGCCTTCTCGCTAGGAATGGTTCCAACACACATACCTGCTGCCGCAGCCGCTGCAGCATGTGCAAGAGTCATGCATGCTCTATCCGACCCCGTCAAGATACTCTACGACATAGGTGGAGTTCTGCTCGTAGCAGGATGTATAGGATTGATAGTGAGAAGATTCACAAACAAGACAGCACACGACTGCGTCATAGCATACGACTGGTATCTCCTGATACTACTAACCCTAGTAGGAGTCACAGGCTTCGTAGCAGAGATTCTGAGAATGATAGCAGTAGGATACTGGCAAGCTCACCTCATAACGCTAGCTGAGTACTTCTTCTACCCCGGCCTAGTAATATACTGCATACATCTGATATCAGTAGCCATACTATTCCTATCGATACCCTTCACCAAGACTGCACACGTAGCATACAGATTTGTAGCACTACTCTGGGTCAGGTATAGGGGAATAAGGACGAGCGAGCTAGTTATATAAACAGGGGATCCAGCACTCTAGATAGGTGTGATGAGTTCAGCGGAATATAAGACGAGAGATGAGTGAAGGGTCAGTGGCTGACCTAAGGGAGTAAAATGTTCTTCCTATCTCATCTATTCCTCTATCAACGACACCACATATGTTAAGTATCTTCAGTGCCGTACTAACTCTCTCAACTTTCTCTGAAAGTAGCTCAGAGAGCTCGCGAATGCTTAGGCTTCTCTGTTCGAGTGCTTCATATATCCTCCTCACTACGGTCCTATCTACCCTTCTTACAGATACTCTCTCTCTCCTAATGTTGACTATTATTAGGCTCTCTCCCTCTCTAAGTACATAATACTTTCTATCTCTTTTACATAGGACTCTCCTAGATACTTCCTCAACAAGTCTCTCGCTGGCTATCCTGTACTTATCATCTGTCCTCTCTATCAGTGCCAGTCTCGTCATGACCCATATAATGGATCTCGCAAGTCTCGACGATATTCCAAACAGCTTCTCCAGTCTGTTCCTGTCGAAAAGCTCGTTCCTGATTTCGACAATTATGGGAACTATCCATGAGTATCGAGTAACTATGACCGATATCGGTATCCTGCTATGCATGATATTCTCTCGTTGTTAAGAATTAGAGACTTTAAGCTTAGGTTTTTAAACATTATGTGAGGTATCTGGGTGAGGAGCCTATGCCTCGTAAGAAGAAGACCGAGACAACCTCAACATCATCAGGAGCAACCGCTACAGCGACAGTTGAAGCTAGTGCTACAAGCGGATCATCAGAGACTGCAGAGACGGGAGCTACATTGCAGAATCCACTTGAGTCAGAGTACGCTATGATGGATGTAGAGGAGATAGATGGGGTGGGAAGAGTGACAGCCCAGAAACTGAGAGACGCGGGATACCTCACGGTGAGGGACGTGGCGTTTGCAAGTGTGAAAGAGCTCGCTGACGTGATAGGAAGCGAGGATAGGGCATATCAGATCATTAAGGCGGCACAGAGACTACTAGGATTGAAACCGTTCGTCACAGCCCTCGAGCTGTATGAGCGTAGGAGAAACATAAAGAGGATAAGCACCGGAGTGAAATCGCTCGACGAGCTTCTCGGAGGAGGAATAGAGACAAGAGCAATAACGGAGTTTGTGGGAGAGTTCGGCGCGGGAAAAACACAGATATGTCACCAGCTAGCAGTGATGGTACAGCTACCTGAAGAGAAGGGCGGACTCAACGCCAAGGCGCTCTACATAGATACTGAGGGAACGTTCAGACCTGAAAGAATAATGCAGATAGCAAAGTACAGAGGACTGGACCCGAAGGACGCTCTGAAGGGAATACTCTACGCGAGAGCATACAACAGCGATCACCAGATGATGATAGTGGACGAAGCCAGAAAGATAATAGATAAGGAGAACATAAAGCTAATAATAATAGATAGCCTAATCTCACACTTCAGAGCAGAGTACCCCGGAAGAGAGAACCTAGCAGAGAGACAGCAGAAGCTTAACCAGCATATATCACAGCTACTGAGAGTCGCGGACATACATAACGTTGCTGTAGTAGTGACAAACCAGGTAATAGCACAGCCAGACGTCTTCTTTGGAAACCCACTGAAACCAGCTGGAGGAAACGTGCTAGCACATGGTGCAACATACAGGATATGGCTCAGAAAGAGCAAGGAGAACATAAGAATAGCAAAGATATTCGACAGCCCAATGCATCCAGAGAGAGAAGTAACATTTAAGATAACAGAGAACGGCTGTGTAGACTAAGAACCTAGATGCCGTATTTCTTCGGCATAAAAACTCCCCTAACAAATATAGAGGACCTTGCCAAAGCACTTCAAGAACTAGAACGCTGCTACATACCTATAGAGGTAGCTGTACCAGATTCTCTCCATGTAACAGTTCTCTATGTTGGAAGGAGAGCTCCTAAAAACGATGTAATATATAAGATATCTGGAGAACTTACAAAAATAGGCAAGATAATATTTAAAATAACTAATAAAGTCGAACTATACCCAAGCACTGCTAAGCCAAGAGCTCTAGTACTAAAGATTGATGACAGGTACGGAAAGCTTAGAGAAGCTAGAAGAATTCTAATAAATATCCTTAAGCAGTATAATATACCTATAGAAGACAGATTCATACATGACTTTAATCCTCATATAACTCTAGGAAGAATTAGAAGCAAACTAACTTATAGAGACGCTATAGAAATTCTAGAAAACGTGAGTATCAATATTCCAGAGATGACCGTAGAAGCAAGCTATGTAGAGCTCATAGACTCTACAGGAGGCTCATACAAGGTAATTAGTAGAATATCTACTCTTCCTCAAACTCAAGATCAAGATACTCTCTAACGTTCTCAAAATAGAAGTTATTTCTAGAAAATGCTCTGAAATCATCATACTTCTCTAGAAATTTCTTACCAGATTCTGACAGTATATTATAGATCTTCCTTGCTTCTAGAAAAAGCTCATCACCTATATCTCTTCTTCCAGCTAAGTCAAAGCTGAGAGGGGTATCCCATGATAGGGCCTGGACAGCTCTCACCTTTCCTTCTGTAGATGAGTCTTCCACTATGGGCACTATGTCTCGTCTTCTCTTCTCTATAAATTCCCTACGTATCAGATCATCATAACCTCTGGATATGAGCAGGCTCTCAGCAAGCCTCAGGATCATGGCTGTGGATAACATGGCGTCTAGAGGAGTGACCTTCTCTATCTTGTCAGGTATTGCCCACCTTTCAACATGTACTGGATCCATTATGACTTCATATGTTGCTAGCTCCCTAGCAATCTCGAGTGTTAGGTTATCATTATCTAGGTTTGTGAAGTCACGCCTGATTGAGAGAACTGGATCAAGAGTCTCATAATCTATGAATAGTTTTACAGGTTTCTCTTCATATATTATAGATGGCCTATCTATTCCGAGACTCTCTCTCACAAGATCGTGAGAGTCTACAATATGAATGAAGAGAACGTCCGCTGGAACGTGGATCCTCTTCAGAACGTTCTCTAGCGTTCTCCGAAGCCTCTCCAGATCCTCTGTAGGAACCCTTATGGAAGTTGTGAGCTCTAGCCGGAGAGGCATATGTTATAGGCTAGGGATCCCGCTTAAAAACCGGTCTATTTCAGAACTGCCGGCGTGTCTTCACTCTTTCTGAGAGGCCACGGAGCAGTCATCATCTACTCTATGTTCTATGTAAACATTTAAATCAGTTGCGAGAAGTCCTGCATCACCTGGTCATCTCAGTCCTGGGTTCATCATCTTATTAAAGCCCACCAACAGCACTAGTCTATGCTACCGATAGTAGCTGTGCTGGGTTTTAAAAATTCTGGGAAGACTATGGTGATATCAGAGATCTGTAGAAGATTGTGTAGAGAGGGTTTAAAAGTACTTCCAATAAAGCATATTCCTCATAAGGATTTTACGATGATTAGAAATGGTAAGGATACATCAGTTCTATATTACAACTGTAGAAGTGTTGGCTATATGTCTGATAGTGGAGAAACAGGAATAATAATTAGGAAGGAGATCAGCGATATAGTGGATTTCTGTGTAAAGGTGAGAAACATGTTCAACTATGACCTGATCGTTCTCGAGGGATTCTCAAGAAAAGTCTCGGGGAACGATGAGATCCCGAAGATAGTCTGTGTAAAAGAATTGAAAGATCTGGAGCACTTTAACCCTTCAGGAATGTACATAGCCTGTTCCCTAAGAGAGATCTCAAGAGAGATTGTAAAAATTCCTGAAGAGATCGAGAAGATAGTAAACTTTGTTAGAACATTTATAAAAATATTCAACATATATGAAAAGCTTCCAAAAATAGACTGTAGAAAATGTGGGTACACTTGTTGGAGAATGGCAGAGAAGATATATAGAGGAGAGAAGACTATAGACGATTGTAGAAGTCTTCAAAGCAATGTTAAATTAATTGTAAACGGTTCTGAGATAAGTCTCAACGAGTTCGTTCAGAAGCTATATACTAATGTCATCATAGGGCTAGTAAGGTCGTTAAAAGGAGTTCCTAACAATATTAGAGATATAAGGATAGAGGTCAAACTACAGGGAGATATGGGTTCCTGCGCCAGCTAAGGCCTCAGTTATAGGCCTCTCTCTCAGTCCGCTACCAAGCACAACCTTTACACCCTCTTTCGCAATCTGAGAGGCCATATACAGCTTCCTCTTCATGCCTCCCCTTACCTCATCGCTCTCTCTGAACAGTTTCTCAGCCTCTTCTACACTCAGCCTGCTCACAGTCTTGCCACCTATCAGCAGTCCGTCAACGTCGAGAAGCACAACGCAGTAATCCGGTTTCAGTGAGATAGATAACATGTAAGCTACCTGATCACTATCCACGTTAAGTAGAGTCCCCTTCTCGTCTATGGCTATTGGAGCTATTATGGGGACATAATTCATCTCTAACATTCTTTTGACAAGGTCGAGATTTACATTAGTTATCTTTCCCGTATATCCACCATCTATGACTCTCTGTCTTCCTCTCTCATCAACTATGATTATCTTCTCCTTCCTCCTAGCAAGAAGCAGCTTCCCATCGGCTCCGGATAAGCCTATCGCACTCACTCCTAGCTGGGTGAGCTTGCTTACCAGAGTCTTGTTAAGCCACATCATTCCCATTACATAGCACCATAACGTGTTCTCATCCGTGTACCTGCTTACGACCCCGCTTGGACTCTTCACGAATACGGGTTTTATACCGAGCTTCTCCATGAGCTCGGTCACGTAGAATCCTCCACCATGTGCGATAACTATCTTATCGCCCTTCTCTACGCGTTCTCTAACGTCTTTCAGAACGTTCTCTACGCCTTTTCTTATGACTGAGCCCCCTATCTTTACGACGATCGTGGCAAAGACTGACCACCCAGCACCTCTTAGCGGAGTCTCTTTTTAAATACTACTCGAGGCCCTCCGTTCCAGACTGCTGAGCGGGAGCCTGGGACTGTTTCTCTCTCTCTGAGAGATATCTCTCGACATAGTCCATTACTATCTTCTTAACCTCTTCTGGAGAGAGTGCAGCAGCGAGGAGGTCCACGACCTCTCTGAGCTTCAGCTCGACCTTGGGTTTAACATTCTCTATATAGAACTCTCTCCCCTTATCTGTAAGGCTGTAGAATACCTTCAGCTTAACGCCCTTCACCTCTACCTGCTTGTTTATCAGGCCAAGGCTTACGAGCTTGTTCAGAACTTGGGTTAGGGTGGCCTTGCTCATGGACTTTCTACCCTGCCTTGCTCTTCTCCTAGAGATTTCTGTAAGGATATCGCTCCAGGTTAGCTTGCAGTCTGGGCTCTTACATAGCTCGCACATGACGCTTAGAACCTCAAATTCGCTCTCTGTTAGCTCTATCTTCTGCACTTCTGCCACGTGATAGTAGTTGAATTGGTTCTTTATAAATCTTAGTTTGAGAATACTTGTAGTATCATTTAGAGAATACTGGTTTCCAGCTACCTAGACCCTGATCTTAGCTCCCTTATGAACATGGGAACAATGTATCTATCGACTATATCCATAATCATCCTCCTTGCAGAGCCCTCATCAATCGCAGAGATCTCATGCACCTCTCTGACATATCTAGAGACAGCCTCTCTAGCAGCCTCAACCTCCTCACGTGAAGCTATGTCCACCTTATTTATCACGACAACTATGGGAACATTACCAAAATTCTGAACAACCTCCTCAAGAAGCTTAATCTGACGCTCAAGCTCATAACCTGAATGCATGGTTGGATCTATGAGGAAAAGTATCACCTTTGCAAGATGTCTAAGCGCCAGGACAGCCTGTCTCTCTATCTCGTTCATCTCACTGAGAGGCCTATCGAGCAGACCTGGAGTATCTATCACCTGCACTACAGCATCACCATACAACCTGATATGTCCAACATGGATCTCCTTCGTTGTGAAAGGATACTCCGCGATCTCAGGTTTCGCGGATGATACAGCTCTCACTAGGCTTGACTTGCCAACGTTCGGCATTCCCGCAACAACTATAGTATATAGGTCCGGGCTTATTGCAGGAAGCCTCTTCATCTTTTTTACAGCCTCTCTAAGGTAATCTAGCTCTGGAGCTATGTCCTCTATGAGATCTATGACTCTTCCAATATACATCCTTCTCGCTTTAATGATCTCCTCTCTAGATCCTGCAATTCTTATGAGGAACAGAGTATCCTTCTCGATAGCTCTTATAGCTGTTGGAAGGTGAGCAAGCTTGCCTAGAGCATGCCTATACCTATCAATTCCTATGAGAAGATCTAGTAGATCTCTGTAGAACGGATGTAGCTTATCTACAAAAGGCATGTTCATCACTATATCCCTCACCAGCTCTATCAGGTACCTGCTGGTTTCCCTAACTCTACGAGTCTCGAGCCTTCGCAACTTTATGAATCCAGGATCAATACTAGGAGCAGGAGCCTCAGTAGACTTATACTTACTCACTACTATACGAATGAGCTCGTCCTTCGACGGAATATATGGCAACAGTCTGAACGCCATATCTAAAGTTCACTTGAGAATCAGTTTAACATTGAACATCTTAAAAAGGTATCTCATCAACATACTACATGAAACGCAAGTAACCACATCAGTGCACCTAGCAGACATACTAGTACTATATATGTCATACATGCAGTATATAGCGCAGACTCAGCAACATGTCTAGCACTCTTCAGAACATTTATCTCACGAGCCACAACTATACATAGACCATTAACAAGAGTTATCAATATAACTATAACCGTAGTCATCCTCTGTCCAAGAATAGTGACAGCTATATAACAAGAGACGACTGCAATAGCCGCTACTATGGATGCAACGAGCAGCCTCTTAGCAAGATCATGTTCTCTAAGGACTACTCTCCCAATATATGCGAAAAATAGCGTTATTAGTGGAGCAAGCACAAGAATAAGTGCTATCCATTTAATAAACGATGCAGACTTCACAAAATATATAACGATACCTGGAAGAGACCCCATGAGAGTCCCATGAATAGGCTCATACAGATCAGAGTACTCTGCTACCTCATCTAGAAAAGCCTTGACATGTCTCAGAACATCCGTCATATAACGGTGAATCACTACATATCGAAAACCCTTTTAAATCATTAAGGGAGACCTAATATGTAAGTGATGAGCTACGGATCTGGTGACGGCAGATGATCGGAAAGGGATTGCTGACTGCTAGTAATACTTTCTGAACCCAATCTTCTCTGCAACCTCTCTGAAACAGCGTCTACACAACATTAGCCCGTACTTCCTTATTATGGCCTCATGAGTACCACATCTTACACATCTCATTGATCCCTTTCCAAACTTTCTCTCCTTGGGTGGCTTTATCTTTGCCATTGTTATCATCATGCTTAGCTAGATTTAAATGTCTTCCGCACCCTTAAGAAACGAGTTTTAATCTACCTCTAGTGTCGACTAATGCATGGGCATAATCTGCATTCGAGTCAAGATCTGTAACCTCGATAGATCTAAATGTGTGGAGACTGATGCAATAGTTGATACTGGATCAACCTTGAGCGTTATCCCGAGAAACATCGCCAGAGACCTTGAGCTCAAAGCTGTCAGAATCGACAAGGTGAGAACAGGTGCAGGAACTGTAGAACTTGAGGCAGCTGCAGCAGTCATAGAAGTGCTCGGAAAGCAGACTCTGAACGACGTATGGATAAGCGACACTATAGACACCGTCCTCATAGGAGCCGTGACCTTGGAGTGTCTTGGACTGCGTGTTGATCCTGTCACAGGCAGGCTCGTTGAGTCGTTCAAGATGATGTACAAGGCTGTGAGGACCCTCGCCTCTAGCTGAGATCGCCACAGGTGCAGAACACCTCATATATCAGTGTATGAAGATCGTCTAATCCTTCTCTTCGTGGAATACATATCTTCACTACTCTCTGCTTTTTCTCTAATCTGCTAATTATTTTCCAGAGCTCTTCTACAAGGTCTTTCTGTGCTCCCTCAAGCATTATCTCACCATATTTCTCAACTTCTATGCTCAGTACCTCGTCTATCTTAGGGTTGAGATCTGCCTTCGTTATTGCAGATACTACTGGGACGTCTATCCTGTACCTCGTAGCTAAGGCCATGAGCTTCAGAAACGCTAGATCTCTAACGCTGTGGACTATGTCTGCAGGTATGAGGAATACGCCACATGCACGTGTTCTCTCTGAAAATATTCTCATGATCTTTATTGAGGCGTCATAGAAGAGCGTTAGCTCTAGCTGTCCTGGAGTGTCCACGAGAATGTAATCATAGTTCTCTGATGCATATTCTACAAACTTCTTAATCTGGTCCTCATATCTGAGAAGCTCCTCGACGCTCCGTATGAGAGCCATGTTTGGCCCTATCTTCTCTCTTCTCATTATATCACGGACAGTGTAGTAGGTGCGTATGTCAAAGTCAGCATCGTAGGGCACCTCCTCTACTGCAGCGTCGAGATTTACATAACATGTCTGGAATCCCTGCTCTTCCAGGTATCTCCCGAAGCTTTCTGTCAGACTTGTCTTGCCGCTTCCTGCGGGTCCAAGTATGAACACTGTCTTAGCCCATGTCATCCAGATCTTTCGATATATAGTACTATTGACATAGTTAAAAACATGTTCTTGACAAGCGTATAGAAGCAGTTATAAAGGGGTCGATAGCTACGTTATGTAATGTCATCCTCAGACTTCACGAGAGGGCAGCAGCTAAGCAAGGAGAGCGTAGTACATGAGGTAGCTGGGGTTCCCATAATCGAGGAGTGTCCAAGAGATCTGAAATCCCTAGATGGATCAGAGATAAAGCTGTTCGGAAAGTGGAGCTACGAGGACGTGATAGTGAGAGATCCAGGACTGAGAAGATACATCTGTCTCAAACCTGTGCTACTTCCACATACGGAGGGTAGACACCAGAAGAGGAGGTTTGGTAAGGCGAAGATACCGATAGTGGAGAGACTGATAAACCAGCTAATGCATCCTGGAAGAAACTCAGGGAAGAAACATAAGGCATACAACATTGTTAAGAGAGCCTTCGATATAATATGGCTGAGAACAGGTAAAAATCCTATACAGGTTCTCGTGGACGCTATCGTTAACGCAGCACCGAGAGAGGAGATCACCAGGATAGTGTATGGAGGTATTGCATATCCAGTGTCCGTAGACGTTGCACCTCAGAGGAGAGTCGACCTAGCAGTCAGATGGTTAACAGAGGGCGCAAGACAGTGCGCATATAACAATCCTAAGCCCATTGAGGAGTGTCTAGCAGATGAGATAATTGCAGCATCGATGAACGATCCGAAGAGCTACGCTATAAGAAAGAGAGACGAAGTCGAGAGAATTGCAGCATCCGCCAGATAATCACTTCGAATGATACTGAAACAGCTGAGAGAAGAGATAGAGCACTACAGAGCGAAGATACTGGAGAGATCAAACAGAAGAGTCAGACTGCTTGACGAGCCTCTAAGATCGTTTGCTTTATCCCTAATCTTTAGAGAGATAGTTCACCCACTACCTGAGAACAGGATAGGAGGTCTTCTTACGCTCTTCAGAGTGTTTACCTTCCCAAGATCGAACCATAGGGCACTAAGAATATGTATACAGAACAAGTTTGAGTACATATACGTGACCACCATAATAGAGTATCTGGCACTGAGGGAGTGCTATTTCAAGCTCCTGCTAGGTATGGGAAGACCAGTATCGACATGCGAGCTTCTTCTCTCAGCTATCGACACGTACTGTCTCTCTAGGCTCGAGAAGATACTTCTGGAGAACTCCTCGGTGATAGACAACTTTGCGGGGTACGATATAGATGTTAAGTATAGCAAGGCTAGTATAAGACTCTTCTTTAGAGCTAGAAGAGAAATTGAAAACATTGTTCACCGTATATGTAGACTAGTGAGCATATATCTAGCAAGCAGGGGAAACATGACCATGCTCAATATAGACATAGACGATGACCTAGTAACAAGAATGAGATACATTATTAGATTACTAGCAACAGAAAACGAGACAAGATCGGGACTCCTACATTATCAGCTTATCCAACTAAGCTAGCTCATGCTCAGACATCACTTTAAGTTCAGGAAAGCTTACAAGCACGATCCTCCCATCTTCTAGAACCACGAGACCCCTAGACTCGCTTGGACAGACTATCGACCCTATTGGACCACATCCCCCTATCTTCGATCTCTCAGACAGATGTCCAACGTGTACTATCCTGAATTCCTTGTCAACGTGTAGAAGATTTGTGTGCCCGATAAACCACCACGCATCTTTTGGAAGAATGCTCCTCAGACCAGCAACCTCCTCCTTCCGTCTGGCTCTTCTCGCTGCCTCTATCAGAATCTTATTATCAGATAGCTCAGGGCTCAAGCTCTCAGGAAGCGCGATGTTAAGCTGAACGTGGCCATGGCTCATGACGATCTTCAGACCTTTAATGGACTCGACATGGTACGTACATATCTTCAACATGTGAGACCTAGTTGAGAAAAGGTCCATAACATCTTTCCACTCCAGAACAATACTGTCACGATCACCTACAACATATATGATCTCTCTACATCCAGCTCGCACTATCCTGTTCAGGAACTTATAACAGTCTCTTTTCAGAGAGTCTATAAATTGGTAAGTTACTCTTCTAGGAAAATCTATAAGGTCGCCAAGTATCACGAGCTTATCCGGTTTCAATTTCTCGAGAACAGTTAGATCTCGAAATGTCAGTAGTGTGGGTATATAACAGTTAGCTATAACCGCTATCCTCATATAAACATAATCTAGAGCACAATAATAAATACCTATCCACAAAACACTACTCAAACTCTTACAAGCTTAATCAAGCGATATCACAGAGAGAATCTATACAATAATCTCATAATATCATTTAAACTCTATAAAAGTACTAGCCAAGAGCATACAGTTCACACTATAAGAACCAATAATCTAAGCCTACAATATCAGGAACATCAGAGACAACATTATGAACGAATCTCGAGAAGAGAAAGCTCTCATAGAATTCTCTCTAGCAGTATCTCTGTGGAGCCCCGGCCGGGATTTGAACCCGGGACCTGCCGCTTTCTCGGCCGAGGGGATCTAACCTTGTTGTCCCCCTCGGCACCTTACAAGGCGGCCGCTCTGACCGGGCTGAGCTACCGGGGCTCTTTGGTGACATCTTATTTTATCCCTTTTTTAAGCTTTCTTTTCCGTGCTTCCCATGTCCATGTTATGTAATTTTTTGATGATTACTTTGCAACTTTGGTATCCTATTTATCTCTCCACCACATCAACATACATAGCTATGGCAAGCCTAGCTGCAAAACAGCTATGGGTATACATAGTCATAGCAATAGGACTAATACTGATATTCTCAATGATAGGGATAACACAGGCAGCAACATCGCACGTAGTCTCAATACCACTATGGTACTGGCCGATAAGCCTGTTCTTCCTCACGCTTGGCATAGGAATGCTAGCACCAATGGCAGGAGTCGGAGGAGGAGTCATGTTCGTACCCATAACATCAGCATTCTGGCCATTTCACATGGACTTCGTCAGAGGATGTGGACTATGTATGGCAATAACGAACGCGCTGACCTCGTCACCAAAGTTCCTAAGAACAGGACTAGGTAACATAAGAGTAGCACTGCCACTAGTAACGGTCGGTACAGGATCTGCAATAGCTGGAGCCTGTCTCGGACTATATATCACTCAAGCCTTCCCATGTGGCAAATATTATATAAAGATCGCGCTAGGAGCAATATTGTTCTTCATACTCGCAATAATGGTACTAAGCAAGAGAGTAGAGTTCCCAGAAGTCAAATATGTAGACAAATTCTCAAGATGGTTAAGACTCAGCGGACGCTGGTACGAGCCCTCTCTAGGAAGAGTAGTAGAGTACCACTGCACTAGAGCAGGGCTAGGAATGCTAGCATTCGTCGGAGTAGGGTTCCTGGCCGGCATGTTTGGTCTTGGTGCTGGTTGGGCAAACGTTCCAGTACTCAACCTCATACTTGGAATGCCCATAAAAGCAGCAACAAGCACAAGTCTATGTATAATAACCATGACCGATGCAGCACCAGCAGCAATATACCTAGCAAAGGGAGCTATACTGCCTCTACTCATGATACCTGCAGTCCTAGGAATGTACATAGGCTCTAGAATAGGAGCATGGAGTGCCGTCATTGCGAGACCTAAGGTCATTAAATATATTTTCTTTGCTATACTAGTCTTTGCTGCTATAATGGATATATATAAAGGACTTCACGGATTACATATGATATAGAAGAGGTGAGAACATGAGTTCTATAGAAGTTAAAATCGAAGAGAAAAAGATAGAGGAGAAGAAGCCGCCGGAAGCTATCGAGGTTCCAAAAGAGTATAGAGTATATGCAAGAGTAATAGAGATCATGACTGGCATAGCAGTAGCAATAATGGTGCTCTCACTGATACTATATGGATCCCATGCACTGCCACCATACGTCACCCTCGCGGAGATCGTGAAGTACTGGAAGCTTGCATCAACAAAGTTCTGGATGATACTAAAAGGGATAAGAATACACGGATATGATTGGATATTCGCACATTTAGCACATGCTGACATGGTTGGAATGATAAGCGTGCTATTTCTCGCGACTGCATGTTTCGTAGGTAACGTAGGTCTGGCAATATATGCTGCAATGAGAAGAGATGTGCCGTTGCTGATGTTTGCGGTGATAGAGTGTATAATATTGCTTATAGGTTACTTGAAGCCATATATAATACTGTAATAAGCATTGTTGTGTAGGGTCCTTATAAAATAGGTTTACGTATGTTTCCTCTCTATGCTTTAAAGAATCCATACATTACAAATCTCTCATTTTTCCCTTTTTCCCTATCTTGTCTTCTCGTATTCTAAGGACAACATTATTTAGGAGTATTGAAAATACAAACCACTCAGGGTACCCATGGCAGGAGAGAAGGGAGTGTACGGCCTTATCGCTATATCGCTCGCAATGATGTTCATAGTAATAATAATTGCTGCACTAGGAACATTCTTCCACTATCCGCTGCCAATAGACTTCTGGCCAATCAGTCTGTTCTTTCTGACGTTTGCTATAGGAATACTGGCGCCAGTGGCTGGAGTTGGTGGAGGAGTGATCTTTGTGCCTGTCGTATCAGCATTCTATCCGTTCAGCATAACATTCGTTAGAGGTGCTGGGCTAGTTATGGCGCAGGTAAATGCTCTTGTGTCCTCTCCAAAGTTCTTGAGGACTGGTCTAGCTTCTCTCAGAATAGGTCTTCTAGCAGCAACTGTGGCTGCTGGAGCGTCTATTGCTGGAGCTATGATTGGAATATGGGTAGTGAAGGCGTTTCCGCAAGGTAAGTACTACATATATACGGCACTGGGAGGTCTTCTATTCTTCATATTCCTGATAATGATGGTAAGCAAGAGAGTAGAGTTTCCTGAAGTGAAGGAGATGGATCCCATAGCCAGGTTCTTTAACCTGACAGGGGCGTACTACGAGCCTGCTCTAGGGAGAGTCGTGGAGTACAAGGTGACTAGGACTCCTCTAGCACTGCTGGCGTTTGCAGGCGTCGGATTTATAGCTGGCATGTTTGGTCTTGGTGCTGGTTGGGCAAACGTTCCAGTACTCAACTTAGTTATGGGAGCACCAATAAAGGTGTCTACAAGCACGAGCATGCTGATAATCGCGCTCACTACCACTCCAGCGGCCTGTGTCTACCTTGCAGAGGGAGCTATACTGCCCCTCATAATGATTCCTGCAGTAGCTGGAATGTTCTTTGGCTCAAGACTTGGAGCATGGCTCACGGTTAAGGCGAGGCCGAAAGTCGTGAGATACATATTTCTGGCAATAATGCTGTTTGCCGCCATAATGGACATATACAAAGGCCTTCATGGACTACACATGATATAGAGGGGTGAGACCATGAGCAGCACAGTCCAGAAACGTAAACAGAAGGAGGAGGCAAAACTTGAGGAGCAGGTGAAGGTGGATACTGCGAGCAAGATATGTGCGAGAACGTTCGAGATAATATCCATCGCAGGCATAGTTTTCCTCATAATAGGCCTGATACTATACATCACCGGCGTCATCCCGCCACTAGTACCAATGAACATAATGGAGAAGTACTGGGGCAAGAAGCCGTCCGTGTTCTGGCAGCTGGTCTCTCAGGAGATAGGTAAGAAGATAGTTCCAAAATCTTACTGGTGGATATTCGACAACATATCGCACTCTGACATGATAGCGATGATAGGCGTGCTAATATTTGTAGTAGGTGTCATAGCGACTCTAGTAGGCGTCGCTGCTGCATATGCAAAGCATGATCGCAGAATGTTCATAGTGGCACTGATAGTGCTGGCCATAACGCTGTACGCCGTGTTAAGATACATCTAAAATAACTAGAGGGCTCTGTCTCACCTCTCTACAAGGATTCAACCTCTCCTTACCTCTTTTAAACGTGTTGTTAAATGGTACAGTACTCTTTTTAAACACTCACCAAATCTGCTACATGTAATGTCGAAGGAAGAGAGCTCAAGTATCACTAGAAGAGACTTCGTTAAGCTTGCCATTTCAACAGGTGCTGCAATAGGTGTAGCTGCAGCATGCTTCGGTGCAGGAGTAGGAACAGGCTACGCGATATCGGAGATGTTGAAGAAGACTGTGAAGACGGTCCAGCAGAGAACTGTAACTGTAAGTAAGGTAGAGGTTCCGAAGATAAAGGTCGGCTTCATCTATATTGGACCTATCGGTGACTATGGTTGGACGTTTGCACATGAGCGTGGTAGAGAGTATGTTGCTGAGTATCTTGGACCTATACTTGCTGAGTGGAGGGGTAAACCTCAGCCTATATATATTGAGAAGGTCTTTCCAGAGTCGAGAGTTGTTGAAGCGATACAGACCCTAGTTGAGGAGGAGGGATGTAATCTCGTGTTTACAACGAGCTTCGGATACATGCGCTATACCTGGGAGATGGCTAGGAAATATCCTGATGTTCTCTTCGGTCACTGTTCAGGTTATCTGACTCCTGAGACTCCTCTAAACGTTGTTGAGTATTTCATAGATGAGTACCCGGCATATTATCTCTGTGGAATAGTTGGCGGAGCTATGACAAAGACTAACAAGGTTGGTTATGTTCCTGCCTTTCTCACACCTGAGGTCATAAGACATATTAATGCTTTCACGCTAGGAGTAAAGGAGGGTGCAGCACTGGTAGGCAAGGATCCTGACAAGGTCGAGGTCATAGTTGCGCCACCTCTTGGAAGGTGGTTCTATCCTGAGAAGGCTAGAGAGGAGGCTGAGTCCCTCATCGCTGAGGGATGTGACGTGCTTGCATATACTGAGGACTCTCCAACTGTTCTAGAGGTTGCCGAGAGCTATCAGAGGAGGGGAGTAAAGATATGGAGCTTCAGTCATTACAGTGACATGCATGTCTATGGTCCTCATGCTTGTCTGACGGGCCAGCTTGTCAACTGGGGACCAATGTATGAGGAGCTGGTCATAAGAGCATACATGGTCTATCTCATGCATAAGTACTGTAATGCTCCTCTTGAGGAGGCTCTCAGACTATGGACGCAGTGGCCTCCAGAGAGACCTAGAGATTACTGGTGGACTATGCATAGGTCTCATTATGTTCCTCTCACTCTCAAGGATGCTTTTGTTCCTGTAAAGAAGACTCCATATGGCACGATATATCAGCCTATCAACGTTGTTGACATATGGCTTATCAATCCCGCTGTTCCAGATAACGTGAAGAGCTATGTCCTATATAAGAGGAAGCTGATCATGGAGAACGTTATCGACCCGTTTGGTCCTCCTCTAGCTATACTGAAGAACGGTAAGATAGCTAGGGTGATAATGGAGGAGATAGTTGATGTTGATGGTAAGGTCCGGGTAGAGCCTGGAATGAGGCTCAGTAAGGATGAGCTCTACTCGATGAAGTGGTTTGTCAAAGGCGTTATACTACCGAAAGGAGTATCAGTCTAGTAAACTATGTCTCTAGCACTTGAGCTGAGAGGCATAGTGAAGAAGTTTCCTCATGCTCTAGCACTCGATAACGTCGACTTCGATCTCAGGTACGGTGAGATACATGCTCTTCTAGGAGAGAACGGAGCAGGCAAGACCACGCTAGTCAACATAATATCTGGAGTGTACTCAGCAGACTCAGGTGAGATACGTGTTGATGGTAGGAGAGTCATAATATCGTCGCCTCGAGACGCACAGAGACTAGGCATAGTATCTGTGTCACAGCATCCTATTCTTGTTGATTCACTAACAGTCTTTGAGAATCTAGCACTTGCGCTAGATAGGAACCCGCAAGATAGGACCTTTATGAGAGAGGTCAGCAACACTATATCCAGGTTCGGCATAAAGATAGATCTGAAGAAGAGGATATGGCAGCTCTCTGCAAGTGAGAAGGCCAGGGTCGAGATCGTGAAAGCTCTTCTCAGAGACGGTAAGATATATGTCTTCGACGAGCCTACGTCACTAGTAGGATTGAAAGAGAGGGTCACAGTGCTCAGAATAATGAGACAGCTCAGAGACCTCGGCAAGGCAGTCCTCTTCATAACTCACAGAGTAGACGAGGTATATGAGATAGCTGACAGGGTCACAGTGCTGAGGAGAGGTAGAAAGATCTTTACCAAGAAAGTCGAGGAAGTGAGTAAGAGAGATCTTCTAGAAGCTATGTTTGGAAGATACAGTGAACAGAGTATAGCCTCTACGTCACGTATTAGCAAACCATCAGACTCTGTTATACTTAAGGTTGAGAATCTGAGTGTTAAAGATGATATCGGAAGACTACGCGTAAAAGACGTCTCACTAAGTGTGCATAGTGGCGAGATAGTTGGTGTCATCGGGCCAGCCGACTCAGGCCAGAGAGAGCTCATGGAGGCCATAGCTCGGGTAAGGAAGGTGGAGAGGGGGAGGATAATCATGTTTGGAAAAGACGTGACAAAACTAAAGAGCAATGACATTAGAAGACTTGGAGTAGCGTACATACCTGATGATAGGCTAAATATGGGATGCGCATTATCGTTATCTGTGAGAGAGAACCTGGTAATGAGAGATCTTGACAAGTACACCACAAGGCTCGGACTATACAAGTACGATAACGCTTCTCTATGTTCTCTCCTCACTAAGGTAGGTCTAAGAGAAGATCTTCTTGATGTTCCTTGTGCAGATCTTTCAGGAGGCATGATCCAGAGGGTGATTCTAGCTAGAGAGATACTTGGAAGAGACATAAAGCTGATATTAGCATCATATCCAACACAGGGTCTTGACCATGAGACCACTAAGCTCATATATGACACATTTACGTCTCTTAAAGGTTGTGGATGTGGGATACTTCTTGCTACTGAGGACGTAGATGAGGTCCTCAAGCTCTGTGATAGGATACTCGTGATGGTTAACGGTAGAACAATATATGAGGCTGATAGAGACAGCGTTGATGTGGAAGAATTGAAAGAAATGCTCACGTACTGAGAAGATGAGCCCTCTCAAGATAACTGTAAAGAGGAGGGAGCGACTGCCTAGGAAGCTTAAAGCTCTGTATACTGCCGTAGCAATACTAGTATCATTCCTCATAGCTGCTCCAATAGTTGCTGTACTCGGAATAGATCCTCTAATGTTCTACAAGTACCTCATAGTTGGATCGTTTGCTCCATACTCGATACCTCTAACAATAATAAATCTCATACCCGTCACACTATGTTGCATAAGCGCTATAATATCCTTCAGAGCAGGTCTCTGGAACATTGGACAGGATGGACAGTACGTCATTGGAGCAATATTTCTACTCTGGATAGCGTCTCTGATGCCTAGCGTACCTCCACCGCTATCGTATATCCTCGTGGTCCTTGCAGGTGGCCTCGCTGGAGGACTATGGTGTCTCATATGTGGTGTGCTTAGAGCATATACTGAGGCTAACGAGGCTGTAACTACGTTAATGATGTTATACGTGGCTTCAAGCATATTAAACTACCTCTGTTACGGTCCCTGGAGAAGCAGTGTAGGGTTCCCAGAGACGTTTCCTCTTCCTCAGAGCTATCAGCTTCCTAACATCGGACCCATAACGTCAGGCATAATTGCTCTAGCAGTACTGATCTTCATAGCATGGATAATACTAGAGAAGACGAGACTAGGCTTAGAGATGTCCATACTTGCTGAAGGATCTAGAGTCGTAGATTACGTCGGTATAAGGTATAGAAGACTCATATGTCTAGTCATGTTCCTAAGCGGCTTCTATGCTGGAGTAGCAGGTTCACTATACTTATCATATTCCGCGAAGTTCCTACAGCCTGGCTTCATTGCGTACTATGGGTTCTCTGGAGTCATAGCCGCCTGGCTATGTGAGCTCAGAGTAGAGTACAGCGTCCTCGCGTCCCTGTTACTGGCAGCACTGTACTCGAGTAGCTATACCATGCAGGCCACCTTAAGCATACCATCATACATGGTCGACGCGTTAGAGGGACTCCTACTCATATGTATACTTCTGGTTCATTTCTTTACTAGGTACAGGGTGGAGATAAGATTTATCAGTACTGCTGAGAAAGGTGATAGAAAATGAGACTGCTCATCATAGTTAACGATGTTTTAGAGAGAGCGACAGTATATCTTCTCGCCACCGAAGGCTCACTAATAGTGCAGAGAGCTGGGCTCCTGAATCTAGGGATAGAGGGGTTCTTCGCGATAGCAGCACTTGTAGCATATGCAGTAGCGGTATATACAGGAAATGTGTTACTTGCATTCGTTGCTGCTGCTGCAGCAGCACTAGCGTTCAACATGATATTCACGGTACTTACAGTACACTTGAGATTGAACCATATTGTATCTGGTCTTGCAGTGTCGATGCTTGGAGTAGGTCTCAGCTACACCTTTGGTACGTCTCTGGTTGGAGTTCCTCTTCCATCTACCATATCTCTACCTGTGATAAACATTTCAGGACTAGAGCTTGACCCGGTCGTGCTCTTCTCGATAGCTATCGCAGTTCTTCTATGGTACCTACTGTACAGGACTAAGCTTGGCTATCAGATAAGGATAGTAGGAGAGAACCCTCACGTAGCTGACAGACTTGGAGTGCCTATAGACAAGGTTAGGTACCTAGCAACAGCAATAGAGGGAGCTCTAGTAGGGCTGGGAGCAGCATACTACTCTCTCGTCGTGATTCCAGAATGGTCGACAGGTGTCACGCTAGGAAAAGGATGGCTTGCAATTGCTCTAGCAATGTTCAGTCTATGGCATCCAATATATGCGATAGGTGGATCGTACCTCATAGCGTGTTCCGACTCTCTTGCAAGAGTATTACCTCTTCTAGGAGTACCTGTCTCACCATATCTCCTATATGCTCTACCATATGTGCTGACTATAGTAGCTCTATCAGTAGTATCATACATAGAGATAAAGAAGAAGAGGCTTGGAATACCGACGGCTCTAGCTAAAGTGTACTCAAGAGAAGAAAGAGCTAGAAAGTATACTTAGAGTGGTCTGCTTAGGAAGAACCTTATTCTACCTTTATGTCTACTCCTTTTTGTTTTTTCTCTCTCTTCTCCAGCTCTATTGTCAGAACTCCGTTTCTGTAGGTTGCCTTCGCCTTTGTTGGGTCTACGGGGGCAGGTAGCTCGACCTCCTTGTAATATCTCCTGTCCTCTCCCTTTGCTGATACTATGAGCTTTCTACCATCCTCTGTTATTGTAACTTTTATATCGTCCTTGTTTACTCCAGGCATGTCCATTATGACCTTGATCTTGTCGTTCTCCTCTATCACGTCTGTGAGAGGCTCAATGTCCTCCTGCACCTCTATCACAGGCTTGCCTTCTCCCGTCTCCAGTATTCTTGGTCTTATGTTGCCGAACTCTCTTATCCTAGGCTTCCCATCAGGTCCCACCGTGATCTCGAACCCGTAGTAGTATACTCGAGGCTTTCCTAGTGCGAAGAATCTCGAGGGCTCTCTGCTCAGTCTTTCAAGTCTCTCAAACTCTGCAAGCATCTCCTTCTCCATCTCCTCGAAGAACTTCATTAGTCGCTTCATCCATCTCTCAAAGTCCTCCATGAAGCTCATGTGACTAGTATATCTCTACAGAGTTAATAAACCATTGGTCATATGTCCAGCATGGTGTGAAGTTACCATGTTTTGGCTTTTAATATTGTTAAGTTAGGATAATTAAGCTGTGGCTAGAGTACTCTTTTAAAATCTCGTAAACATATCTTAAGTCAGGTATATAGATGGCAACATACAGGAAATACAAGCTCACGGACAACGTGTACCTGCTGAGGCTGGACGACGCTGATACTAGGTTCTTTGAGGGGATATGGCCAATTCCTGAAGGAATAACATATAATGCGTACATAATAACTACGGGAGAGGGATCGATCCTCATAGATGGGTGGAAACGTGAGTTCTCAAGCATGTTTATAGAGGCCATAGAGGAGGTAACCGATCTGAGAGATATAAGGAAGATAGTGATCCATCACACAGAGCCCGATCATACGGGATCTCTTGACGCAGTCCTCAGAGCCCTAGGAAACGTAGAGCTTCTGGGAACTCAGTTTGCTAAGTCTATGCTGGAGGCCTTCCTAGGAAAATCACTGCCAAATTTCAAGCCTCTCAAAGATGGCGAGAAAATCACTCTTGGAGACGTAGAGCTCACATTCATACATACTCCATGGCTACACTGGCCTGACACTGCCATGACCTACTATGCTGAGAAGAAGATCCTCTTCACATGCGACGCGTTCGGTGGCTACTCCATTCCTAGAACAGTGATCGACGCCTCTGAAGACATAGTCAACGAGTATCTTCCTCATGCTAGGGACTACTTTGCAAACATCGTAGCTAAGTACAGTCAGCATGTGATAAAGGCTGTGGACAAGCTTGTGAGCATGGGAATAGACTACAAGATCGTGGCTCCCGGTCACGGTCTAGTGTGGGTGAACAGGCCTGACATAATAGTCAAGAGCTATCTTGCATGGGCTCGTGGAGAGAGATTTGGCGGAAAGTTTAAGGTTGTTATCGTATACTCCTCCATGTATGGTAATGTCGAGAAGATGATTTCAAGCATAGTGGAGAGGCTTGAAGGTCTCGACATAGAGTTGAAAGTTTACAAGTTCACAGACAAGACACATGATAATATATCGGACGTCCTGGGAGACATGCTTGATGCAGATCTCATAATTCTCGGAGCATCAACATACGAGGGAGCACTGAACCCCCTGATGGAGAAGATAGTGTCATCAATATGCAGCAAGTTCAAGGGTCTCAGAAAGAGGTTCATAATAGTATCATCCTACGGCTGGGCCGCATCAGCCGACAAGGAGCTCACTCGAAAGCTGACAGATGCTGGAATGGAGATCATTAAGAACATAACATACAAGGGCAGACCTGGAAGAGACCTCCTAGAGAAGGCTAGCGAGGATGTTGTTAAGGTTATCAGAGATATCAGAGGAGCCTAGTCTGCCTTAGAGCCCTGATTATCCTATCAGGATAGTCAGAAGCAACCATGTCAACACCCAGATCAAGCACTCTCTGAAGATCATGCTCATCATTTATGACCCAGGTACCAACCATCATGCCTAGACTATGAGCCTCCTCGACAAGCTCCCTATCAAGCATATCTTGACGCGGAAGAACAGCATCCGGCTTAGCCTCTCTGAACATATCTGCAAGCTTGATTGGTCTACAAACGAAGATCGCCCCAAACCTGTACTCTCTCTCTTTCACTTTCTTAATTATCTGATGATAGAAAGATACTATAAGGACTCTCTCCTTCTCTATCCCCGACCTCTCAACAGTATCTAGAACCTTCTCAACTGTGTCAGGTTCCTTCACCTCGATGACTACCTTCACGTTCTTGTTCTTTAGAACCTGTAGAGCCTCTTCCAGTGTAGGTATCTTCTCTCCTCTTATAGTGAACCTCTGAAGAAAATCGTACGTTCTATCTCGTACTCTTCCATGAATTCTCAACAACCTATCAAGCTTCTCATCGTGAAAAAGTATGAGCACTCCATCTCTAGTCATTCTGACGTCGAACTCTACAGCGTCAACTCCCATCTCTATAGCCTTCTTTATAGAGAGAAGAGTATTCTCAGGAAAGTGCCCACACGCTCCTCTATGTCCTATCACTAATATCTTACGCATATGAGGTTATACTTACTAGAACGTGATTAATAAACAATAGCTTGTGAGCATAGTAATAACGTTCGAAGGACCCGAATACTACCTCTATACGCTGAGATCCTGGCTAAAAGAAATTGAAGACATAGTGAGACAGATGACCTGCATAGAGAAGATAAACATAGTAGAGAAAAAAGGAGAAAACATCAAAATATACATAAACAATAAACTCATATTCGAAGGACTACCAGACGCAGAATGGGCCCTAGCAGAACTAATAATACACGAACTCAGAAAACAAGGATACGAATGCAAAGAACAGTAACGATACATAACTCCCAACTAAAGACTCAAAAACTACAAAAAGTATAAATTATGCACCCTAAGTTGAAAAGATTAATATAAAATCCCCTTTGAGATAT
>JAADER010000028.1 GCA_013153275.1 Thermoproteota archaeon | reverse complement strand
CCGAACATGCTTCTAGTGGTCATAGCGTACTGGCTTGTCAGGAAGGCTGTAATATTAGACCTATGGTAAGCAAGCTTAAGCTGGTATGAGTATCTACGTGCCATTGCTGGCTTATCAACCCAGAACGTAGACATTGAATCAATAATCAACCTAACATGCTGACCCTTCTCAACCTCAAGCAACTCATACGCCTTATCGAGAGCAAAAACCAACGTATCAATACTCCAGGGTACGTAGGTTTTCCTTGTCTTCGTTGTCTTGCTCTTGTCCGAGCTTAACTGTTCCTGTAGTGCGAATCTGGCAACTCTTGAGAGGCCAAAGAGATCTATCACGACAATATCAGGAGTCTTGCTTGGCTTCTCGAAGGTCCATTCACGGTCTGCACGGTCCCACTGTATTGCTTCTGCTAGGTTGAATACATTGTACTCGTCGAAGTCCATTCCAAACTGCTTTGCCTGTATTATGACGTCATAGAACTCTTGCTCAGTCGTGACATATATTACCTTGTCGTCTAGTTCTAGTCCTTTCCATGCGAAGTGAATAGCCATTATGCTTTTACCAGTACCAGGCTCACCACCAATCACGACCCAGGAACCTTTAGGTACTCCTCCCTCTAATGCCTCATCAAGTTTGTCTATTCCGAAGGGGACTCTCTGTATTCTGACTTCTCTAACACGTTCTCTAGCTGCTGCACGCTGTGTCGCTCTGCTAGTTCTTGGGCTCTCCTCGACTTTCTCCTCAATCTCTGCAAGCTCTTCCTCACTTTCCTCCTCTTCACTCTCTTCTGTCTCCTCTTCCTCAATGTCCTCCATGTCCTCGTTCTCCTCTTCTTCTATGTATGTGTAATATGTCATGATCCAACATCTATATACTGTTCCTCTCTCTTAAAAATCCTTGGTTGCTTTTCAGAAAATGTTTTTAACCTTGTCAAATGTTTTGGATTGGAAATGAGTGCTAGCTTGAGGCTTCCTCGTACGTTGATGATACTGGATTATCTCCTAGTTGCTACCAATCTTGTCGGCTGGGTCATAACCTTAATGTATTACCACTACGTGTACACTCTTCATGAGAATCCTCTGCTATGTCACGGTAACATATTTGGACTACCTGTCAACTGTGCAGAAGTAGCTACAAGCCCATACTCGTATGTTCCTCTTCCAGGAGGCGTGAAGGTTCCTATAGCTCTCATAGCTGTAATATGGTTCTCAACTAAGGCTATCCTCTGCATATACTACCTGCTCTATGATAGGAGACTCATCGATGCGATACTCATACTCTCAGCAATAGGAGTGCCTCTCATACCCTATCTACTCTATATAGAGCTTGTAGATGTCCATGCAATATGTACGTACTGTACGTTCCTACAGTCTTTCATAGTGATAACGCTGATAGTTGCTATAGAGATAAAACTGTACATGAGAAAGATGAGGATAAGCATGAGCCAGCTATCTACAGGTAGCATAGAGATGTCAGGACAGGAGAAGAGATAGGACAGCTTTCGCCGTGTGAAGCCTGTTCTCAGCCTGCTCCCACACGACGCTTCTCTCAGACTCTAGAACATCCTCCGTCACCTCCTGCCCCCTCTTAGCAGGTAGACAGTGCATGAACACTGCGTCAGGACCTGCAAGCCTCATGATCTCCATATTTACCTGATATCTACGTAGCTCTCTGATACGCTCCTCGGCCTCAGCCTCAAATCCCATGCTTACCCACACATCAGTGTACACGACATCAACATTCTTTACACCATGTTCAACGTCCTCTGTCAACACTATGTTACCTCCACTCCTCCTTAGATCGCTTTGAACATCTTCTATGAGTTTCTGATCGGGCCAGTACTTACGTGGCCCAACAATCCTAACCTCCCACCCTAGTTTAGAACCTATCACTATTAGACTACGAGCAACATTACAGTTACCGTCTCCTAGAAATGCAAGTTTTATACCTCTCACTCTCTCCTTAAACTCCCATATCGTTAAGGCATCCGCAAGAGCCTGTAGAGGATGATATCTATCGCTCAACGCGTTTATTATGGGGACCGACCCGTATCTAGCCATCTCTTCAAGAGACTCATGCTTGAAGACTCTTGCAGCCACTGCGTCAACGTATCTTGAGAGCACTCTGATGGTGTCCTTAATAGGCTCTCCTCTTCCAAGCTGGAGCTCATTAGGGTTACTATATATCACGTTCATTCCCAACTCAAGTGCTGCAATCTCGAGGCTTACTCTTGTACGAGTGCTCGGTTTCTCAAAAATGAGCATTAGAGTACGACCTTTAAGAATATCTAACGTTCTCACGCCAGAATAGTAGAGATCCTTCAGCTCCCTCGACACCCTGAGAATCCTCAGAACCTCCTCACTAGAGTAATCTAATAAGGTTAACAGATGCCTCCTCTTGAAACCTCTCAGACTCACATAATAGGTGGACTCTAGAAGAATTAAAGGTTCATCATCTCTCTAAGAATTGACTCAACAAGCCTCTTAGTTCTACTATCAACAACCTGAGAGCCGACTGAGCCCATTATCGACTCTGCAAGCTCTATATCTCTAACATAGGCATCATAGAACGATCTTCTGTACTTGAGAACTAGATCTCTCTCATAGTTCACGCATTTAAGTATTTTGAACACCTTCACATAGTTTATCTTACCCTCAGTATGAAATATTGGGAGTCCTCTCTTTTCCGCAGACTTATTATCAAGATAGATTACCTCTATATAACCCCCCAATCCAAGGAGCTGACGTACAAAATCCCTTATAGATCTCTTACCTGACACGTCTATACATACCCTAAACCGGTGAGGAGCAAGCTCATCAGCGATCTCAGCTGCCTCATCTATAGGAAGCTCATGTCTGAGCCTCCAGATCACTCTGACACCATATAGAGCTGCCTCATCAACTACATTATAGAGCTTCTCTACATCATTCTCATAGTCCAGGATCAATTTATCAATATCGAGATAGTCTATCAAGCTTAATAATCTATCTATAACGTCCTTATCTATGGATCCAGCAACTCTTATGTATTCTACTCGGTCTCTAAGATGGTCCTCAAGCTCTATAGCTAATAATGGTACAAATCTCTCGAAGTCGCTTGACCGTGCGAGTCTAGATATGTCTAGCTCAATCTTGTTAGATAGCGTACCTTTGAGATAATTACTGACATTATTAAGCTCCTTGAGTTCTCTTAATGATAGAGAGATGAGCAATCTCATGCCTCGATCCATGTACCTCCTCTGAAGAGGTACCTATGAATTTTCTCTCTGACGTTACGTCCTGCCAGCTCTATCAGCCTTATCTCGAGACCGTTCTCATATAGTGTAGCTATTATCATCGATGGTATCCCTGTGCCTCCGCCACCTCCCCAAGCTCCTGTGAGCGATCCCGGATTTATATGTAAAATGTTCTCGAATACTCTGATCAGTGGTGCATGTGTGTGCCCGCTTATCAGGACATTAACACGGAGCCTCTTAGCTATCTCTGTTAGCTGGACTATGTTTCCTCTTGGCCTGACCTGGTGCCCGTGTACGACTCCGAACCTTATCTGAGATATGGGATGCATAAACGTCTCATGTTCTGGGAGAGGTAGGTAGTCCATGTTTCCCTCCACGGCATACGTTATCTTCCCTAGAGTTCTGAACCACTGATACACGTCCTCGTCTGTGAAGTCTCCAGCATATACTGCTATGTCAAATGGTTTCTCTGAGTCTATTATCTCGAGGAGTTTTGGAGGAACCTCGTCGGCCCTATCATGTATATGTGCGTCAGATGCTATGAGTATTTTCACGCCTCTACTCATCTCACTCTACCTTGTGAGAGTAGGTATCTATAGTTATCTCCGCTATATCGTAGCTGTATGCTAGGAATCTCCTTATGCTCTCTATGAGAAGTATCACATATGTGAGAAGCTCATTAGCCTTGACCATACATAGAGGACATGCATGCTTCATCAGGTTATCTACGAGTCTGATGCTTACCTTACGTAGCTCAAGCCTCTTCTCAAGTATCTCATGTGCCCTATCTACGTCCTTCTCCACGAACGACTGAGTTGCCTCTCTGAGAACGTAACATGCAGAGTGTCCAAGCTCGGTTAGCTTCTGAAAAACATCGTTGCTGAGGCTTATTGAGACGTTTATTGAGAGGATAGCCTTGGAGAGGTCTATCACACGTGTTGCATGGTCGCCGCATCTCTCTATCGATTTCGCGACAATTAGTGCAGCAATGAGCTCTCTAGGATCCTCTATCTCAAGCTTCGTTAGAAGCTTCTGGTTAAGTACTCCCTGGTTGACTAGGCGATAGACTAGGAGGTATAGGCGGTCTATCTCCTCGTCTTTCACGCTTGAGTCAGGTATCTGCTCTATCACGGTCTCCTCTCTGTCTGCTGTTAGCAGTCTCAAACCTTCTCTTAACATGTTTATCGCCATGTTGCTCATTCTCTTCAGTATTCTACGTATTGGAAGCTCCTCAAGATTTGTTAGGAATCTAACTATCATCATATTATATCTCTCATCAACTATCTCCGCTCCTGGAAGCTTCTCTCTTATGAAGCTCTTCACGACTTGTTTGATTCCAGGGTTATCATCCTGAAACTTCACGACAACCGACGACGAGCCTGACAGGTACAGGCCCATGAGACGACGTAGCGATCTAGCTAGCTGAGA
Source organism: Thermoproteota archaeon (assembly GCA_013153275.1). GTDB lineage: Archaea > Thermoproteota > Thermoprotei > Thermoproteales > Thermocladiaceae > JAADER01. The sequence continues at coordinate 2,031 of JAADER010000028.1, read as the reverse complement.
TGTTGAGACAGTGACCTCTCTCATGGAGGTGTCTAGTCCAGTCTCCTCGCTCTGTGAGTACGGCTGTATGACTATCCCGTCTCTGCTTCTCTTCAATATCACGACATCTCCAGGCTTGAGTCCGAGGAACTGTACCCACTTCTTAGGTATGGTGACTGCAACTGAAGATCTCCCGAGGAGCTGTAGCTTGCGGAACTCTACATCCTCAACAATGTCTTCAGATAGACGCTCCTCACGAGACATCTCTCACTTCTAGATTAGTTACAGCTTGCTAGTTTATAAGTATATAGCATTAAGATAACTAGTGTCAGAGAGGTTACTTTAGGTCACATCTACATGGAATAGAACCACACTTCGGGCATCTTCCAGGGTACTTCTTTATCACAGCGTTCTCCATATCTATACCTAGAAGGTTGCATAAGCTTGCAAGCCACGCTAACACGTCTGCGACCTCTTCCTCAATGTTCTCTCTATCGTTTCTGAGTATGGCTCTTGAGAGCTCTCCAACCTCCTGTACAAGCCACATGAAGGTACGTTCAATCCCTCTTCTAGAGTCCCTCTCGTAGTATATGGCCCTCATAAGCTCCTGAAACTCTCTTATGCTTGTCATACATTATACAGCGACCGCAACCGCTTTAAACTACTTGCCCGTACATTAGCTCGAGTAGATGAAGATTGACTACCGTTCGCTAGGACTCAAAGTAGGTCTCGAGATACATGTACAGCTAGAGTCACCTAGAAAACTCTTCTGCGAGTGTCCACCAGTCATAAGAAACGACGAGCCTCACTTCAGGATAGTGAGAAGGCTCAGACCCACGTTAAGCGAGCTCGGAGAGGTTGATCCAGCAGCTCTCTGGGAGTTCAGGAAACGGAAGACGTACATATACGAAGGATACAGAGACACAACATGTCTAGTGGAGCTCGACGAGGAGCCTCCACACGATCCTGACCCGTTCTCTCTAGAGACAGCGCTCCTCATAGCTAAGATGTTTAACGCAAAGATATTCGACGAGCTGTACGTCATGAGGAAGATAGTGATAGATGGCTCAAACGTGTCAGGATTCCAGAGAACGATGCTTGTGGCCCACGATGGGTTAGCAACATTCTTTAACTATAAGGTACCAATATGGACGATAGCTCTCGAGGAGGATGCTGCCAGAAAGATAGCAGAGACAGAGAGCTACATCATCTACAGACTTGACAGGTTAGGAATACCTCTCGTAGAGATATCTACAGGACCTCTATCATATCTACCGAGCGAGATAGCGGAGATAGCATCCTGTATAGGATACAGCATAAAGCTGACAGGAAGAGCAAAGAGAGGAGCGGGGACGGTAAGACAGGATCTGAACGTATCGATAGAGAAGGGAGCGAAGACAGAGATAAAGGGCATTCCCGATCTCTCTCTGATACCTAAGGTGATAGAGTACGAGGTCGTTAGGCAGCTCAATCTTCTGAAGATAATGGAGGAACTTAAGAGGAGGGGCGTACGTGAGGAGGATATAGTGTGTGACTATGTTGAGGTTACTGACATATTTCAGAACACTAAATCAAAAATGATAAGGAAGATCGTTGAAGAAGGAGGAAAGATTCTTGCTCTGAAGCTTCCAGAAGGATTCAGAGGGCTTCTAAAAGTGGAGGTGCAACCTGGTAGAAGATTTGGTACAGAGCTTGCAGACTATGTTAGAGCGTGGACAAGTCTGAAAGGGATTCTGCATAGTGATGAGCTTCCAGGATATGGAATTACTAGGGACGAGGTGGCTAGGATCGAGGAGAGGACGGGAGGAAAGCCCTTCATAATCGTTGCTGGACAGAGAGAGAGCGAGCTTCTTGATGCTATGGACGTCCTCGTGAAGAGGCTTCGACAGGCTCTTCATGGTGTGCCAGAGGAGACTAGGGCCGCCAATCCTGACGGTACTACACGTTTCATGAGGCCTAGGCCGGGCAGTGCGAGAATGTATCCGGAGACTGATCTCAGACCTGTCAACGCTAGGAGGATCATGCTTGTGATAGAGGGTCTTGTTCCAGAGA
>JAADER010000033.1 GCA_013153275.1 Thermoproteota archaeon | reverse complement strand
TCCATATGTAAATTCTTGCTAGAAGATCGGTACAGGTATGGAACATAGCTTAATGGTGCTACAAATATTGTTAAAAAATATCTCATGATAAATCTCATGTTAGGATGGTATTGCATGTAGATGGTGCCCCGGCCGGGATTTGAACCCGGGTCACGGGCTCGAGAGGCCCGCATACTTGACCGGGCTATACTACCGGGGCTTTGTTGTTGTTTTTGTTTTGTGTGGGTTTTTAAGGGTTTCTCTTTGTGTTTCTTCCTGTTATATCTATCTCTTGTGGTTGTGTTTTTGTTCTTTTTATCTATGTTTTGTCTGTTTATGTGGTTCTCTAGGCACGTAATGTATATAAGTTTGTTCGTTAGTTTTTGTCTGTGTTTGATCTTATTATTCTTGGTCCTCGCCGTGTTGGTAAATCAATGTTCATTGCTTTGCTTACTGAGACTCTGCGTGGTCTTGTTAATAGGAGGCTTGGCAGGTTTGAGGATGTTGGGTGCTCTACTAGTGAGTATATTACGAGAATTGCTAGCTACGTTATGAAGGGTAGGCCTCCTGAGAAGACTTTTGAGAGAAATATTGGTGAGCTTGTCCTGTCATATAGGTCGGGTGTTTCCCTCTTTAAGAAGAATAGGGTAGTTAACATGGCTCTTCTCGATGTTCCTGGTGAGGATGTGATGGAGGCTTGTGAAGCTGTTAGTGGTGGAACTGATCTGAACGTGTGGATCGATGAGTATATTTACCATAAGCTTACTGAGAAGAGTGCTGGTGCGGTGTCTCAGAGTGTTGTTGAGGAGTATAGGCACGCTATATTGTCATTGTTTGCGTCTCCTCTAGTTGTTGTCGTTATATCTACTCCTGCTCTCTATGGGCAGTATATTAATAAGCTCTATGAGTACTTTGGGATCAGTCCCTTCTTTGAGACTGAGTATGAGAAGAACTTTGCAATAGTATTCATAGAGGATTACCTTAAGAGGCTCGGTGTGCAGAATCTTTATGATATCATTCCTGAGATAGAGAGCGTGTTGGAGAGAGAGTTCGATATTCCTGATCAGCTGAAACAGACGAGAGATCTCATATTTTCCCTCCTTAAAGTACGTGAACAGCTGATGGGAACTACTATGAGAGTTAAGGTGCATAACAGGGAGGTCAGGGTGACTATCGAGCCTGTACGATATATATCTGTAATATTCTCTAAGTTCGACCTATTTGTGAACCAGTTATGCTGGTTTGATGAGCCACGTGTAATAGAGACATTAAGGGACGATAATCTAATAGGAGGACTATTATACCGATTTGGAGAGCTCATAGCAGCAGACATGAGAACCGTAGAGCGTCGTTACAGAGCTCGAGCATCAATATACCCAGCATACATTTACGAGAGAGTAGTGTACGTTAATCCAAGTACTGACCAGCCGGAGGCTATAAGAGCTTCAATTCTCTACTTCACTCTAAGACAATTATATGAGAGAGATCTCATTGATAGGAGGACATTTATAAAGATAGAGAGAAGCATATTTGCAAGAGGCATATACGATATGAATATAGCATCAAGAACATGGATAGAGAGGTTCATACTCGATGCATTAGAGGTAATCGATAAGTTTAGAAACCGCTGATCACTATATAAGATATGTATCCTTCATCATTCTCAGATAACATTAAGATATGGTTCCGTGTCTTTCCTGGAGGAGACTTCATAACATATGACCGTGAGATTCCTCTAAGCCAGGATAACATCAGCAACATATTCCGCGTATTAAGACGATCAATACAGACTCCGGATAGTGAAAGAGCGAGGAGAATATTTGTGCTCTTTGATAGAGATCTAAGCGAGAACCTGCCATTAGAGACGCCGTCTCTCCTAGTTATGCTCTACAAACGTATCGTACAGATGAGCGGGTCAGGATATGACAGTATAATAATCAGTATTCCCGCCAACAATATTGAGAATAGTGAAAAATCTATAATCAATTTTGTAGAAACTACCTGCAGTATAATATCTAATTCTATTACAAGCTTCTCGGAAATATTTTCAAAAGCTGTATCAACAGAGAGAGGAGGAGAGAAGAAGACAGCAGATGAGATTAGAAGCATCGTTACAGCTGAGGCTTCTCCACAAGATTTTGTGTACCTCAGAGATAGAGATCTCCTAAACATCTTTAGCAGTAAAGGATTATCTTTAAACGTTAACTACCTAGAGAGAAACGTAGGTAAGAAAAGGGCAGTTGAAGCCGTTTCAACACTATGTTCAACGATTGCTACCATGTCCATCCTAATCAGAAAGACCACCGTTATCGAGCTATGCCTCGACGAGCTATGTCAGGTTACTCCTATAACAGAGACCCTAAAAGGAAACATCATTAACAATATAAGGTTGCCCATAATAGATATTATTGAAACATTTATATCTCGGTCAAGTGTAGATTATAATCAGATAAAATCTCTTGCTTCTGAATGTTCTAGAACGGGGGACTTCATCGTATGTAGGTTATTTGTCGAGAAATTATTAGAAAATCAGTTCAATATTGATGATATAGTAGGCAGACTTCGCCCAGCCATAGTATCAGCATTCAAGAGAATACTCGTACTAGCAAAAGAAGATAGTAGATACGATAGAATCATTTACCAGCTTCGAAGCATAAATCCGGGAAATATAGAACCGATTTGCCTATCACTTTTCGAAGCATTAAGTTCTCTTATAAACGACATAGGTAGCAAGCAAAGCTCTCCAGACAATTATCTTATCGATCTCACTTTCAAGCTCTTCAACATCTGTGGAATAGATGCCAAATATATCAGGGAGATATCATCTAACGAATTTCGGGACGCTATATTGTATGAGCTTCTAATAAAGAATGCTAGTATTCTCAGGGAGAACCTTGTCGACGTATGCTCTTTGCTTCCCTACGTGAAAAACAGTTATAGATTAGTAATGGATATATTAAAGCTTTCTGCAAAAGATGATAAAAAACTGATAAGTATGTTAAGAGACTGTGATATGTTTGTAGATATTCTTAAAAACTTTCTTAACAAGATAGACTATAAGCTGATATGTGATAATGAGACCAATATTCTGGGGATCTCAAACATCTTAAAAGAACTCGACGCATCTAAAAGCAGAGCCGTACTGCTAGGACTGGTAAGAAAAGTATCTGAATATAAGTCGGGGTTCATGCAGAGACTGTTTCAGATATTCTCTAAAGACGGAATTGAAGAAAGGGTGACTGGGCTCTACAAGCTATTCGAAAATAATAACTATCCTGAGCTGATAAAACGTATATGTTCAGAAAGGTTGGAAGTTCTACAGAAGTTTCTTGAGAAAATACAGGTCTACGAGCGGCTCTCGGAGAGAGAGCTTGCTGCCGAGGTGCTTGAGACCATTAGAGAGGTGCTTAAAGAACGTCTTAGAGAAGGTTATAGTAAGGAGCTAGATTCCCTGTTAACGGGGTTCTTCAACAGCATATATCACGCCCTTGAGAGCTCTCGCACGGTTAGCAAAGGTGAGCTTATTCGACTGTTGGAGCTTTTAAGACGTTTCAAGAAGAGTGAGGGTACTAAAACCTGATGTAATGGCCTGTCTCGTCTATTATCTTCGATAACGCGTATATTAACGCTCCACCAACTGCTGACGCAAGATCTATAACGATGTTCTGACGTTGTAGCGCCTCTCCTATGTTATATCCTCCTAATGCTATATCCTTAGCTATCTCTACAGCATTTGCTAGCGTTATGTTATGTGGGAGGATCATATGCACCTGGTTCGTAAGCTCCCAGAGATACACAAGCTCAACCTGAGCCGGAAGAACTATCGCAAGAGACGTCAAGAGAGACCCTATGATCCTTGTCTGTCTCGGAACTATCAGACCTGTCCCTAGACCAGCTATTCCTACACTGTAGAGAGCAATCTCCGCAAGCACATGATACATGTACAGGTTTATGAGAGACCAGTGAGCCATCCACTGCAAGTACTGTGTCGCTTGTGAGAGATACATCGCAACAGGGACCGTATATGGTACAGCGTTCAGAGTCGCACATACAATATATAGCATCACTAGCATGTTCTTAACGTTATCGAACGACTGTAAGAAATACTTTGAAGCCTCTTTAAGCACTTCTACAACACTACTTGAGGATGCCTCTCTAAGTCCAAGAGAAGATGCAATTATATTTATTATTTTCTGAAGATTAAAGAACAGTGCGACAAATATTGAAAATATTATGAAAGACACGAGGCAATCATATAGATAATTCAGACCTCTTCTCCTGATATCTGGAGTAGGTCCACACATGTACAATATGCTCCCATATGCTACATTTATACACGACACAGCCATAGGAACAAACCACTGAGCTTCCAAGACATTCATAATAGGACTTAGATGCGTATATCATGTATTTAACTTACTTTTCATGTGCACCCATGTGTAAAGATATTTTAAACATTGAGAAGACAACATAGTAATGTGGATAAACACTTACAAGACATATATATCGGAGATACCTATACAGAAAAGAGTAACAATAGACAAAACCGACATGATAGCAATATTGCCAATAATAGAGGATGCTCCTCAGATCCTGATAAGAAGTAGAAGAGAGTTAGATCTGAGAAGAACGATAATGAAGGTAAAAGCTAAGATAATATCAGAGCCACCAGACAAATCTAAGGAAGTACTTAGAGATATGTTGAAACAGAAAAATATAGAAGACCTAACAAACATGCTTGAAGATTACATAATCACTATAAGAATGTTAAAAAGCTTTGCTAAGATCAATATAGGAAGAGTGATCGAGCTTAATTCGGGTACAGATGTGTGGAACGTAGCTAGCAGAGGAAGACTCACGGTTGACATATACGTGCTGAGAAAGTTTCTCAAAAATATGAACATCATAGTACAAATATGATAGGCAGGATCAACAGTCTAGTAGACCTGGCAGTAATGTTGGACTCTCATATACTGATAGTAGGACCACCGGGATCAGGGAAGACTACGTTGATAAGATATTCTCTAAAAACTAAGAGAAGTGATATAAACATAGTAATGTTCGACATACTAGGATCATATGAAAAATGCGTAAATTACTACGGTAAGATATCTATAAATCCTTTAGAGTTTTTAAAAGACTTAGCAAGAATATGTGACATAATTAATGAGATTCTCTATATAAAGTACAGAAATAGCAGGTACATGCTATCGCCTGCAATGGAGGAGCTTCTGATAAGGACTCTCAAGAAAATTAATAATAACAGTGTAGAGTCCTTATTTAATACTTTTAACAGGTTACTAGCTGACTGTAGAGATAGATATGAGAGGCTTACAATGTTAGCGACATTACGAAGATTGAGATTTTTAAATAATGATATGTTTAAAGATACTCATGAAATACTCAAAAATATTATAAGATCATCAATAGAGAACCAAGCTGTCAGCATAGATCTTAGGGATCTTGTTGATCTACAGAAGATAGCGTACGTTCTATTCCTAGTAGAGATCCTTAGAGATCAATCTACAAGAAATGTTGTACTGATAATAGATGAAGCTCATATATATTTTCCATATGAGTGTTCGATACTTTCTGAAAATATTAAGATAGGTAGAAACTTTAGAAGATACTTCATTTTAGCAACACAATCTATAGATGATATTCCTTCAAGTGTCTTAAATAATATAAATGTTAAAGTTAGATTAGATATTTCTCACCCACACTCCGGTCCTGGATCAGCATTAATAGAGATCTCAGGTTGTAGAAGATTCAGAGATCTTCCTAGAAGGTTTCTCATGAGGTTCAGACCTTTATGAGGACGTTTAGAGAGAAGTATCATGTATTTCATATATTAGTTTCAGGAAGCGATGTGAGATACCTATATGGGTCATGTACTGCTTCTCTATCTGTTTCTAGTAATTTTCTGAAAATATCCTGCATAGCTAATGAGGTATTTTCTATTAATAGTATTAGGGATTTTAGAATGTTTGTTAGAGGATTATTTTCTCGTTGTCGAGATCTTAGAATGTGTTCCGTTTTCTCGCAAGCTATTATTAGGAGGATAGTTGGGTCTGGCGTTATTGTGAGGAATATTCCTATCAATTGTGAGTATTTCCCTTATGTTTCCTCAAGTGATGTAGAGATAGTTAGGAAGATAGGTCTTATACATATTATTAATGATATTTTTATCAGACGTTTAATTGATTCAGGAGCTCTTGATGATCGTGAGAGAGTATGTATACTTCACTATGTGTTAATGGTTCTTGGTTATAATTATGATTCCTCTAAGGTTTCTCTAGGTAGGGTGATGTATGAGAGGTACAGGGCTGTGCGTAAGGTCTCGTAATTTAGTCTGTGTAGTGTTCTTCTATTATGGTGTTTCTTTTCACTATATCTATTATTTTCAGAAGCTTCATTGTTGCGCTATATCTGTCCTCTGACTGAATTTGGATTATTGTTATTGGTTCTCCTGGTCTTAGGTCTCCGTCTTTTAATTTAATTTTTATGTTATTTTTCTCGATGTCTTCCTTAAATTTTTCATAAATCTCTTTCTCGATTTTCTCTGTGTTATGTCTTACATGGATTTTTTCTATCTTTCTACCCTCTTTCAATCCTTTTACAACTCCTATATATATTATTACTGCACCGTTCTCTGGCCTTATCTCCTGTTCCTCTATCTCAGCTATGAGATCTCTCATGTTCATATATCGCTTCCTCTAGTGCTGTGACGAATTTATACATCACTTCTCTCTGTGCTACTGTTACTCTGATACAGTTATCTAATAGAGGTTCCGACGATGTTCTCACGTAGAACCCCTTCTCTCTGAGTCTCTTCACTATCTCTCTGTTCTTTAATGTGTTATCTAATCTAAATGTTATGAAGTTCGTTCGCGATCTAAAGACTTCTGTTACATGGTCTATCTCTTCTATTCTCTTAATCATCTCGTCTCGTATAGTCTTTATCTCTTCTATTGCTTTTCGAACTATGTCATACATCTCTAATGCTCTCTCTAGTGCTATCAGTGCTACGCTACTAATGTTGAAAGGTTGTGCTATTCCTCTAAGTATCCTTATTATGTACTCTGGAGCTATAACGTATCCTAGCCTGAGTCCGGCAAGTCCCCAGCTCTTTGACAGGGATCTTATTACTACCACGTTATCGTACCTTTCTACTAGTCTTGAGTGGTCTATTGTCCCGAACTCGTGGTACGTCTCATCTATCATCATTATTGTGTCACTTCTCTCAACTATCTTCTCTATGTCTCTCTTTTCGAACTCTATGCTTAGTGGATTGTTTGGGTTACATATATATACTATTCCAACGTTCTTCTCTCTAATTCTCTCTATAACCTTGTCGGGATCTATCGTGTAGTCTCTCTCTATTATGTAGTCCTCTGCTCTCATTCTCATGGATCTTGCATATATCTTTGCCATGCCGTAGCATGGTCTCACTATGAGCGTGGTGTCCGTTATCTTTGAACACATGTCGTATATCAGCTTCATTGCTTCGTCTGCTCCTGCTGTGAGTAGTATTTTTTCGCGGTCTATTTTGTATATTTCTGATAGTTTATCTTCTACTTTTTCTCTAACTTTTGCTGAAGGGTAGAATCTGATCGCTTGGTCGACCTTCTTCTCTATGTGTCTCACTATCTCTATATAGTACTCTTCTGGTAAGAGTAGGTTCTCGTTAAATATTAGTCTTCCATATTTTATGTTGGGATCTATCTCTGCTGTTGGGTCTGCATAATGTTCAACCTCTCTGGACCACTCATGCAGTCTCGTCGTTATCTTGGTCACTCCTCGTTAAGCTACCTCAAAATTTATAAGTAGTAGTGTGCATGTGGTTAAGAGCTAGAGATGGCGATTGTACCTGAGCTGAATCTGGAGCCCTGGATAAAACCGCTCTGGACAGTTCCTACCAGGGTCAAGGTATTTGATCTAGAGGGTAATCCTGTGAGTGATATAGAGCTACCTGAGCATTTCAGGACTCCTGTACGTGTTGATCTAATAAGGAGAGCCTTCCTCAGCTCGTTCACGATGAGGCTACAGCCTAAGGGTACTGACCCCATGGCTGGCAAGAGAACAACCGCCGAGTCCTTCGGTGTTGGTCTCGGTCTTGCAAGAGTTCCAAGAATAAAGGGACATCTCTGGCCTAGAGCCGCCTTTGCACCAATGTGTGTTGGTGGCAGGAGAGCTCATCCTCCTAAGGTTGAGAAGAGGATTCACGAGAGGATAAATAAGAAGGAGAAGAGGCTTGCTATAAGGTCTGCCATAGCTGCCACTGCTATACCTGACCTCGTCAGGGCTAGGGGTCACATTGTTGATCCTGTAGTCCAGATACCGCCTGTCGTTGTCAGGGACTTCGAGAAGCTTCAATTTCTTAGTGATGTGAAGAGAGTCTTGAAGAGACTTGGACTGTGGGACGATATCGAGAGAGCACATGAGAGAATAAGAATAAGGGCTGGGAAAGGAAAGAGAAGAGGCAGAAGATACAAGACCCCGAAGAGCATACTAGTCGTAGTCAGTGAGAGCTGTCCTGTAATAAATGCATTAAGAAACCTACCAGGCGTGGATGCTGTTAGAGTCGACATGTTGAACATGCTGGTCCTAGCACCAGGAGGACATCCAGGAAGGCTCACACTATGGACCGACGAGGCTCTGAGAAAGCTAAATAACCTCTTCAAGATATAGGGTGTCGGCTATGGAGAACGTGATAGTTAGATTCGTACTAACAGAGAAAAGTCTCAGACTAGCAGAGAGAGAGAACAAGATAACCATAATAGTCAGAAGAGAATGTACAAAGAAGCAGATAAGAGACACCGTAGAGAAGCTATATAACGTCAAGGTTGTTAAAGTAAACACGTTAATAACGCCACAGGGAGAGAAGAAAGCATACGTCAAACTGTCGCCTGAGCATAACGCGATGGATCTACTCTCAAGACTGGGACTAATATAATTTCAGATCTTCTCAACACATACGATCTTACGTATGAGGGTCTTATGAACATACTGGTAACCAGTAGAGACTGGGAGTAATCCTTCCTCTTCCAGATAGTCTTCAAGCGGTATTGAGCATATACAGGATACTGCAGCTCTACCACCTCTTTTAAGCGCTATAGCACATATCTTTGCGAGGTTCCTGTAAAGTAGATCTAGATCAACATCTATTATCGAAAGCTTAGAATAAGGTGGATCTGAGACTACAGCATCGATAGATCCTCTTCTCAGTGGTATCATGCATGACGAATCTGACAGTAGTAGATCTCCGTCAACATTTTTTCTCTGTGTTTTCAGATATCTTTCTACTATATCTATGCCTATGACATGTGCTCCAAGCATCCTTGCTTCAAATAATATTCCTCCAACTCCAGAAAAGGGGTCTAGCACTCTATCTTGATATTTTACTCTCGAGATGTTTAGCAGAAGCCTAGACAACACAACCTCTAGAGGTGATGATGCGGTGTCAACTTTCTCTAACGATCTACCTTTAACTAGAAAGCTTCTAGGGTATGTTAGTGATAGGTCTTCTGTGATTAATGATTTAACAAATATGCTTCTACATGTCATCTCGAATATCTGAGATATATCTCCTGCAAGAACGGCCTTTCTATTCTCTAAGTCTACGTCCTCTATGGTTACCCCATAAAGGTCCGCTAGCGACGCCAGCTCAAGATGTATGAGATTTCTAGTGAAGTCTTCTCTAATACTGAGGATAGCTGATACCTTTCTCATGATATCTTCTTAACAATCTTAATGCTAGTCCTATGGCTATTATATTTATCACGATGTAGCCCGTGACTAGTCCTACGAACTCTGAGAACGTTATTACCTTAAGTATGAACCATATCATTCCGTTTATCACTAGAGCTGGGAACAGTGATACTGCTATGCTTGTCACTACTTTTCTTACAGGTATTATTCCCTTCTTTGCATATATCTCTACTATGTTTGTGAATAGTGCTATAGCTATTGCTATGCTGAGCACGTCAAATATTGTCGGTCTTGTGAGTATTATGCTTCTTAGTGGTACGCCGAGAACATATATGTTAACTAGAGGATAGAGGATCAGTAACATAGCTGACACAACGATGGTGAAGAATGTGAGCTCGTATCTCCTTATGAAGCTGAGTATCTTCTCATGGATGTTAAATGCGAAGAGCAGGGCACCAACACCTATCAGTAAGGCGATTATGGATCCTATAAGTGCTGCAACTATTGATGGAAGGTTTGATGCCACAATGCTTGCGATACCATATAGTAGCAGTATGAGACCTGGCAATCCTAGAGCATATTTCCTATATTTAGGTTCTACGAACAGCTTCGTTAGGTAGTACTTTGCAAGTACTGCAAACTCCTCGAAACCTCTTGACTGTCTTACAACTATTCTGCGTACTGAGATCACGGGTCTCCTTGACTGTAATAGAGGCACTACTGCCTCATCTGCAGGGCCATCGGAGACCACTATTATTGCATCCGCATTGAATCTTGCTAACACTATATCGACCTCTCCTAGTAGCTTCAGATCAGCCATTGTGTCCTCGCTCTCGGCTCCCGTGACTAGAGCTACCTCTACGTTCTCTCTTCCTAGGGATGCTACGAGGTTATCGTAGAGCTGTATTGCTCCAAACATGGCGTTAGCGTCAGAGTCGTCTGGGTATCTGAGTATGTACTGTACAGCAACGTTGAGTAGCTGTTCTCTACCTATCACGGGGGTAGGTATTCCGAGTCTGCTTCCTACGTCGTTATCCCTGTCTATGCAGAGTACAAGTATCTTTCTTACAGGTACAGACATTAAGCCTACTCTTTCTCTATGTATTCAGCAATATTTAACTCCTCCAGACTCACTCTCTCGCCTTTCATTAGTCTCTCATATGCTTGTTTGAACCTCTCTTCCAGGTTTCTCTTTACCTCGATCTTCTTCTGCATCTTCTGCATTAGCTTCTGGCTCTTCTCTGCAGCAACCTTAAGTATCTGGATCTTCTCTAGCTCCTGTCTGAGCTCGAAGAGCTGTTCCTTCAACTTCTTTATCTCTGCATAGTTCTTCAGTATCTCCTCCTTTATGGAGTCTCTCCTCTGCTTAAGTTGTTCTCGCTGACTTATGAGCTGCCTAATGTTCTCTATGAGTGAGCCTATTTCCTGCCTAGTCTTCTCTATCTCCTGATTTATCGACGGTATCTCCTTCTCGGATATCTTCCTTATCTCCTCACCTGTAAGTACAAGCTCGCTCCTTATGTAGTCTATGTCCATTACTAGGCTGTTAGCTCTCTCTCTCAGCTTCTCAGTAAGCTCCATTATGTTAAGCTCTCTCTCAAGACTCATTATCCTCTTAAAGAACTCCCACTCTCTCATCGGGTCGGTCGGAGAGATCTCATGCTCAAGCTCAAGCTGCTCTATCATCCTCCTAATATCGTCCTTGCTGAGCTTCTTGCCTAGCCTCATCTGTTGCTTGAGCTCGGTTATCATCTGACCAAGCTTCTTGACAAGCTCCTTCTTCTGGCGAAGCTCGTTAGCTAGATCTCTCTTCCTCTGCTTCAATTCCCTGAGCCTATTTATCAGCTCCTGCCTCCTCTGCTTCAGCTCTTGTAGCTTCCTACGCTTCTCCGCAAGCTCACCATTAAGCTTCTCCAGCTGTGCCCTAACCTTATCTATCTCGGCTCTAACGTTGTTAAGCTCAGCCTTAAGCTGCGCTATGTTGTTAAGCCTCTCCTCGATTCTTGAGTTAATATCATTAAACCTGGACTCTATCTCTTGAAGCTGTCTCTCGAGCTGTTCCAAGTTAATCAGCATTTCCATGAGAAGACGTAGATGAAGGTTTTAAACATTGTTCCCTGTCTCATCTTTCGAGATGCTGGACTTCGGTAGGGACTTGCTCTCAGATATTTCACGCCTGATAGCTGGCGAGATAGTGCTCTCAGACAACCCTGGCAGGATGATGAGAAAATGGCGAGAGTTCTTCGAAGTATCGCAGGCAGAGCTTGCAGAGAGGATGGGAACGACTCCAAGCGTGATAAGCGACTACGAGTCAGGACGAAGAAAGAGCCCCGGATCATACTTCATTAGAAAGTTCGTGACCACATTAATATCTATTGAGCTTGAGAGAGGAGGAAAGAGGCTCGAGCTCCTGATGAGACAGCTCACCATGAGTGACCGTTATCTCGCAGCCGTCATAGACATGATGGACTTCACTAGACCAATAAGCTTCGAAGACTTCCTCAAGGCCATAGATGGAGAGGTCGTTGTCCAGCCAGACTACTACAAGATTGATATACATGGATACACAATCGTTGACAGTATAAGACTAGTTCTAGAAGTCTCTCCCCAGGACTATTTTAGGCTCTACGGTACAACAACAGAGAGAGCTGCGATATTTACAAACGTGAAATATGGAAGATCGCCTCTCATAGCCATACATACATTTCTAGCATTCACAGATCTGAGACCAGCAGTGGTCGTACTTCACGGTATCGAGAGGCCGGATCCTCTTGGTCTCGAGATAGCTAAGAGAGATAGAATTCCTCTCGTCGTAACGAGGCTAAGCATAAGCGATATAATTAGGAACCTCAGAAGGCTAGGATCACTGTCAGAACTATAGTAACATAATAGTGAATCTTTTAAAACTCTCCCCACATACCATGAGGTTTATGAGATTTAAGGTCGTGTTCTTTGAGCTTCTTGACACATTGATAAAAGTTGAAAGACTTCATGAAGAGATTGCGAGGCTCCTCGCATCAGAGTTGCGATTACCAGCTCAGATAAGTGAGATAGCGGAGAAAGTTAGAACAGAGTGGACAAATAAGTATAACATGCTCATAAGCAAGGGAGCGTATAGGTCGCTCAGACAGCTAGCACGTGAGGTAGTGATATCAGTTGTAAAACAGTACACACTGAGCCTCAGCCCTCAGGAAGTTGATTACTTCAGCAACGCTATATCGTCAATATTCGTGGAACAGGCACAGATATACGATGACGTGCCTGAGACAGTTTCAAAGTTGAGTGAGAACAACATAGACATGTACATATTAACGAACCTTGATAATGATATTGCAAAGAAGATACTCTTAAAGCATAACATGCTGAAATATTTCAAAGGTGTCATAAGCTCAGACCTGTCTAGAGCAGGTAAACCCTCATTAAGAATCTATCAGGCAGCACTGACGAGAGCAAAAGCGTATAAGGATGAGTGCGTCCTCGTGAGCGGTCTACTTGAGGACATTATAGGATCGAAACTTGTAGGACTTAAAATAATATTCGTTAACAGAGGAGACAAGAAGACTGAGCTCGTTCCTGACTATACTGTGAGCTCTCTCAGAGAGATAATACCAATAGTGTTGGGATCCTCCTAGTGTCCTCCCTTAGCTCTAACAACCTCATGCCTCTTCTTGAGCTCCCTCTCTTTCTGTTTCTTCTTCCACTTGTGCCTGTGAGTCTCTCTAAGCTTGACAGACATGAGTCCTCTCATCCTTCTTCCAGCCGGTGTGAGTCCTCTGTATACCCTTCCTCTCTTAGGCTTGATCTTTATGACCTTTGGAAGAGCCGGGTCAGGTGGAGCAATCTCTCCCTTGAGAACCTTTATTAGCCACTCACGTAGTCTATCTACATTATGTTGCCATGTTGTTCTTCTTCTCTCATCGACATATATTCCGAGAAGTCTAGCATCTCTCACAGTGAGACCCAGAGCCTTTATCTCTCCTATAGAGTATCCTCTACCTTCCTTCCACTCATGTGGTGGCAGGCCACCATACTTTATTAATCGTGGAACCTTCACTAGAGGTGGTGGTGGAGGTACTACAGGTACGTTCCTGCTGGCCGACATTATTCTTCTCAATCTAGCCTAGACTAGTATTTAAAAACGTTCTCCCAGGCTCTCATAGCAAGCATTAGATGAGAAAGATCCTCACAATATTAGCATATGTGAGAGGAGTGGAGCTTGTACTTCTCTACCTCATCTTAGAGAGCTTTCTATTCCTACTCTATGCACGCCTCATACTCGCAATACAGTTCGTAGAGGTCATACTGATACTCACAGTCATACTGATACATCAGATAACACCTGAGAAAGGAAAACTCCTCCTACTAGTGACGTCCTCGGTCTGTCTAATAACAGACATAGGGCTTCTCTCAGTACTCATCACTTCAGGATTAAGGATACTCACAGCATACATAGCGTTCACCAGCAACATTCTGATAGACACAGTCCTCACACTACTAAGCATAGAGCTGGTAAGAAGAGAGTGAGCTATGCAAAAGAGAGAACTATCTTACGAGTTATCTCATAAGTGTCCAGTCTCCCATAAACTCGCACCGTTACGTAAAGATATGCTTTACCTGTATATATGTCTGGTTGCACATCCCTAATCACGATAATGTCAGGATACTCAAGATAAGCATCGCCATTAACACATTCAACATTGACAATATCGTAATTCTGCATAAACATGTTGATTCCTAGATTAATGATTAGGGGTCTCTTAGGGGTAACCTTGTACTCCTTCTTAAGAAGCTTTGAAACCGTGAAAACGAGCCTATAATCACTCACAAGTCTAATAAACACTACTAAACAAAGAGAAACGACAGTAATCGAAAAAATTATATCATATACAATCATTACAGACCTCCTAACAACTTTATACCTGTCCTACAGGAAACCTCCCTAAGATATCTCAACGTCAGATGTGGAGGTTCCGCGATAACTCTAGTATTATGAAAGACTGATACAAAACTTGCATCACCATTCCATCTAGGCACTACCTGAAATGCTACATGAGGCTCATAAATTATATCTATATTAAAACCATGTGGTGAATAAGCTTCCGATAAAAGTCTTATACAGTTCTTACAGATCTTAAATAGGTTCTTAATAACAGCTGGGTCAACTCTGTTTAGCGGGGTATGCTCTCTTAATGTGATAATTAGATGACCATTATTGTACGGTCTCCTACATACATAGACTATGTACCTATCATCGCTCTCCAATACCAGGTCCCCCTTCTTAATACTCTCACATATATTACACTCCTCGAGGTATTTTACTCCTCTTATGAACACTGACAGAAAATAGGTGAAAGTTTATATATGTTTCCTATCATGTAGACTACTACTTTATAGGAATCTTAATATTGAGCTCCTTGGCAAGCTCCTTATACCTGTTCCTCACAGTGACCTCCGTGACCTGAGCAGCCATCGCAACCTCCTTCTGTGTCCTTATCTCACCTTTGAGCAGAGACGCTATGTAGACCGCTGCTGCCGCAAGACCTGCTGGGTCCTTGCCAGCCGTGAGCCCTCGCCTCTTTGCCTCATCTAGAATTCTCATAGCCTCTCTCATTATCTCTCCACTTAGCTTAAGCTGCTCACATATTCTAGGTACATACATCTTAGGATCGGCAAGTGGCAGTCTTATACCAAGCTCTCTAGCAATCAGTCTGAAGCATCGTGCTATCTCTTTTCTCGTAGCTTTTGTATACTGAGCTATCTCATCAAGCGCTCTAGGTATGCCATGTTTCCTGCAGGCCATGTGTAAGCATGCTGCCACTATGGCCTCTATGCTCCTGCCCTTGACAAGTCCCTGCTCGAGAACCTTCATGTAGATAGCTAGCGCCTCATCGACTACTGTCTTCGGAATGTTTAACTGTGATGCAAGTCTGTTGAGCTCGTTAAGTGCTTGTAGGGTATTTCTCTCATGGCTTGTCTGTATTCTTATTCTCTGCTGCCACTTTCTGAACTTTATTATCTCGAGCTTCTGCTTCAGAGACAGCTCCTTCCCGCTAGAGTCCTTATGTACCAGATCTATCTTAGTGGTAAGCGACTCACTTGTGAGGCCTACATGTCTCAGAGGCCCTCCTGTTCTTGCTCTCGCATCTTTCTCCTCTGGTGTGAAGGCTCTCCACTCTGGGCCAAGATCTATTGGCCTATCCTCAAGCACGAATCCACATCTTTCACATACCAGTTGTCCAAGCTCGTTCTTTATTATCCTGTTAGATCCACAGTGAGGACATACTAGGGTGCGTTGCTCTTCCTCTGGCTTCTGGGCTTGCGCTTGCTCTGTCTTTGCTTTCCTATGTATCGAGTAGAGTTTCTCAAGTATCGAAGATGTCTGTGGTCTGGAGGTGGTGGACTCCTGAGACTGCTGGTTGCTCGTGTTCTTGTCCTTCTCCTCCCCCCGAGCTCCCGGAGTTTGGAATATCGAACTCATGCTAGCACCCTTTTAAGCTTTGTGTTCAACTAGATGGTAAGAGGTTTAAAAAGGTTTCTCTATAACGATAATGAAGAATTATCAGGATTCGGGGCCCGAGCTCACAAGTCTGCGCCTGATCTTACATAGAAGTCCGAGAATCTGCACTCTAGGATCAGCACCTCTAAGCAACCTATAGTGAGCATCGCCAACCATGGCTATGATCTTAGGCTTCTCAACCTCAGGAATCTTTAGCTGAGAGTGAGACGACATGACCTCCCTATGTATCGTCTTCACAATATCTATAGGGTCAGCACAGTACACGTTGAACAGCTCCTCAAGTCTCTTCATAGCAGAGCTGAACTGACCATGTACAGCTTCATACACGAAAGCTCTCATTAATGTAGGGCTCGCCTTACCTAGAGCCTTGTACACTGTCTCAGCATCTATCTTCCTCGATACTGCGGCTGCTGCTTGTAGTGTGTTTATTGCTTTTCTCATGTCTCCCTGCGAGATCTCCCAGATAGCCTCAAGACCATCATCTGTTATCTCGAGACCTTCACAGGATGCGATGTATCTTAGCCTCTCGAACAGCGCCTCCTTAGGGATTGGTGCAAATCTGAAGACAGCGCATCTTGACTGTATAGGCTCGATTATTCCCGACACATAGTTAGCTATCAGGATAAAGCGTGCAGTATGGTAATAGATCTCCATTATACGACGAAGCGCCTGTTGTGCGTCGCTTGTCATGTTGTCAGCCTCATCAAGAATGACTAGTCTAAACGACACCTTGCCGGCAGTCGGAAGGCTCTTAGCAAACTCCTTAACTTTCTCACGGATAACGTTTATTCCTCTTTCGTCGCTTGCGTTTAGTTCGAGTACGTTTTCTCTCCATGCATCACCATATAGCTCGTAAGCAATTGCAAGAGCCATCGTAGTCTTACCAACACCAGGAGGACCGTGAAATAGAAGATGAGGTAGGTCGCCAATCTTAATAAACTCCTTTATCCTCTCCTTAACGTGGTCCTGATCTATTATATCATCAATCCTCCTAGGACGATACTTCTCAACCCATAGTTGTTCGAATCTTACTACCTCGACCATGCAGTATACATATATAGATCCGTCCATACCATATAAAAATGTGATGACTAACGGGTATGCTGACAGATGAGGAGCGCTAGCGTGACTGAGAATACATTAATAGACCCGCGAGACGAGATCTAGCTAGACCGGGATGGTGATAGTAGCAGGCGTGCTAGCACTACAGGGAGATATAGAAGAACATGTTCAAGCGTTAGACAGAGCACTTAGAGAGCTGGGTGTAGATTATAGGATAGTACTTGTAAAGAAGGTGGACCAGCTCTCTAAGATAGACCTAATAACAATACCTGGAGGAGAATCAACAACAATAGGCTTCGTATCGAGAAGAACAGGAATACTTGACAAGCTGAAAGAGAGAATAGAGAACGGTCTTCCAACACTCGGAACCTGCGCTGGAATGGTCATGATGGCTAAGGAGGTCAGAGATGCCGTAGTTGGAGAGACCTCTCAACCTCTTCTCGGAGTAATGGACATATCTGTCATAAGAAACGTGTTTGGAAGACAGAGAGAGTCGTTCGAGGTAGACCTTAAGATACCTGTGCTAGGTAACCAACCTTTCAGAGCTGTATTCATAAGAGCTCCAGCAGCTGTAAGATGCTGGAACGATGCACAGCCTCTCGCAACGCTCAGACATGAGAGATATGGTGATCTTATAGTAATGGTAAGACAGAGAAACATGCTTGCCTGCGCATTTCATCCAGAGCTTGTTCTAGACACTAGAGTACATAGATACTTCATCTGTGAGGTAGCTGGTCTTGTTCAAAGATAGGACCGATACGTTAATATATGACTTAGAGAACTACCTACGTGGAGAGAACATCGTGAACGAACATCCACGAAAGCAGGAGGAGCTGAACAGAGAGTTCGAGAAGAGGCTTATACAGGCGCTCGTAAAGGTGATATACGAGAGTAAGGGAAGAAGAGTCACGATCCGTGCGAGACTTCTCCTCAGAATAGCTGGAGAGAAGGTTGACCAGAGAAGCATTGTGAAGGTATCTATGTTTCTGAAGAAGCTAGTCATAAAGAACTTGATAAAGAGCGAGATAAGGAAGAGATTCCAGAGATCCAGGTCACTAAACTATGTTGTACATGAAGGAATGAGGTTATGGAACATCGCGAAGGCTAGTCCTCAAGAGGCAGAGAGACTAATACAGAGCGAGCTAGCAAAGTAAATCGGAGAGCCTCAGAAGGAGTCTTCCTAGCCTTCCTCCATAGTTTGCAGCCGATATCCCAACTACTCCAGGATACTGAACGAGAACGTTAACACTCTCTCTTATAGCCTTCCTAAGAGAGTCTATGTCCATAGAATTGATAACTATCTCATATATCGCTCGGACCCCTTCGGGAACCTTGCTATTCTTCACAATATTTCTCAGAGATGGACAATAATAGTAGTTTGTTGGCGGGCCTATAGGAGGATAGTTTTCTGGAAGTGAGCCAGATGGGCATGCTCCAAATGGTGTTATACATCCTTCAACGTTGTAGAGTCTTTTCACAGCTTCTCTACATGCTTCCCTACACTCGTTCACGCTAGTACAGAAGATCCATAAGGCTGCTCCGGCTATGCCTATTCCGTATAATAATTTTCTCTCTATCTCAAAGTCGAATCCGCTCATCAGAGGTACTATTATCATCTCTCTTCCATCATATTTGTTTACCACTCTCTCATATCCTCCTCCACATTTTCCAACAAGCTCGTAAGTGTCTACTTCGCCTACCGAGACTTCTTTAGGAAGATAATTGAATAATCTTGAGGTGCCTCCCGAGCATGAGAGTATGTCCTGCCTTATCCTTATCGAGACCTCTCTCCAGAACTTTCTAATCTGCTCCTCGACAGATATATCTCTCCTGTAGCTGTACCAGTACTGTATCACGACTCCATCTCTCTTGTCGGGAGTTCTCTCTGATGGGACATACATCTCAGTTCCTGCTTCAAGTCTCCCAACAACTATTGATGGTGTCGAGGTTGCTCTGTAAGCTATCCATCTTAGTTCGTCATCCTCTAGCCATGGACTCTCTATGTCTTTAGGCTTTATTCCTCTTTCTGCAGTCACGAGGACTCTCAGGAAGAGCCCGTCAAATGCCTCGACCTGTACGTCCTCTATTTCAACTCCTTTATAATTGAACGATCTCTCAAATATCCTTCCAGCCACTCTCACAGACTCCTCTAGCGGAGTTTTCAGCTCTATGTGAAGGAGGTTTTATAATTAGGTTCTTGGTTGTACTATTTGAGCCAGCTTTCCCTAGTTCGCTTGTGACCCCTTGAGGTGAGAGCATGAGACGTGCAGTAGTATATGCAATAACTGCGGGAATACTCTGGGGAGTAACCTACCCTCTCACTGAGCTAGCTATTACTCTGGGAAACTACCTACTTGTGACGTTCCTAGTGTACCTCATGCTCACCATGATAGGGATAGTAGAGATGCGAAGTAGAAAGATACTGATAGACGAGAAAGTGCTGGCAAGAGGAAGCATACTCGCTACACTAAACATCATAAGCATGGCGCTCTTCTACATAGGAGTTAAGTACACAAACGCCGCATTCATAGCATTCATAGCACAGTTATACCCCATACTAACAATGATAGTAGACGGATATAATGGGAAAGCAGCTCTCATAACAGTACCATTATATACTATAGGAGTATTCCTCCTATTTAAAGCAACAAGGTATAACATAATTGGACTAGTAGCTGGAATAGCACTTGCCGTAGTATACACAATATATGTAGTGCTCTATAACAGGTTCTGTGAAGACCATGATTTTGAGGCTCTGAACATAGCCACATATATGATAACCGCCGCTATGAGCGGAGCACTATCTATGTTCACTATTGGTAGAGTACGCAACATAATTGAGCTCCTAGCAATATGTACATTGCTTGCAGTTATAGTACATGTATGCTATATGCTTGAAGGCATGTCGCATGAGGATCTTGATTCCACAATTGTAGCATTTGCTCTCAGTATAGAGCCGGTATCAGCCATAGTTGTTGAGAGCATGTTGCACAGGATAGTCATCACACCAACAGAGATAGTGGGAATGATACTTGTTACCTCGTCCGTCATCATTATCTGCATAGGTGGAAGACCTATAAATGAGAGACGTCAAACAACACATGTGGAGACAAGCCTCAAGTCAAGCATTGAGAGGATCAGGAAGGCATACCTGAAGATGCAGAGCATGTTTTACAAACTTGAAGACGAGATAACGGGAATATTCATGTCCCTCCTATCAAGAGAGAATTATGTCCTCATAGGTCCCCCAGGCACGGGAAAGACTACTCTAATATACACGTTATCTAAGCTTCTAAACGCAAAGTGGTTCTACAGACAGCTTACAAAGTTCACAGATCTCGAGGAGATACTGGGGCCCATAGATATAGCAGAGCTTCTCAAAGGTAGAGTCGTTAGAATATATGCGAACAGCATCGTGGAGTCGGATCTAGCGCTGCTCGATGAGATATTTAATGCTTCCAGTGCCATACTTAACACATTGCTATCCATACTTAATGAGAGGGTCATATATGACGGCGATAAGGTCATACCGGTCAAGACCTGGACGGTATATGCATCCTCTAACAGAGTACCTGAAGATGAGGAGCTTCAAGCGCTCTATGATAGATTTCCGCTGAGATCGTTCCTCAGCTATGCTATGCCAGAGGAGACTGAGAACCTCATAATTAAGGGATGGCTTCTTAGAAGAGAATTAGAGAGTCTCTCATCTGTAGCGTCGATGAGTGACGTGAAGATGTGTCATGATTCTCTTCTAGGCTTTGTATATTCTAACCTTGAGGCTCTTGCTAGACATGTTTCGCCGATCATAGCGAGCTTCATAGAGCATGTGCCTGTGAGCAATAGAACGAGAGTCAAGGTTGCTCTATATGTTGCCTCTCTCATTGCGCTGGAACTTGGTGATCTCGTACTTGATCCATACACTATACGTATCGCAACGTTGAGAGTGTTGAAGTACCTTATAAATAATAGAGAGCAGCTAAGCGAGTACCATACGTTCGTCAAGGCGCACATGCCTGACGAGCTCTCAAGACTCTACGAGCTTATATCAGAGATAAAGGCTCTTATAAATAACCTGCTCTTTGACAAAGCGCGAGAGAGACTTGAGGAAGCTTACGAGATTCTTAATGATGTGAAGAACAGGTGGGGTCCAACTGTGTCAGCTTTCTTTAGAACTGAGATACAGGAGATAGAGAACATAATGACGAGACTCAGAGAGAGTCTAGAGACCTAGAAGTGATGAGGACGGGATACTCTGAGAGGTGAGGAGGAACCTATGTCTGATCTATGATCTCCAGTACTCACTCATCTCATATATGGTAAGTCTGCCTCCAGACCAGTACCATGTCAATGCCTCTGTTATTGCCCTGGCAGTATCGTGATGCAGTATCACTGGAATATTTAGATCTATTGCCGTTCTCCGGAGCCTGTAATCTTTATCAGGTGTGTATCCGCTAGTCACGACCAGGTCTATGTCTCCTCTCATCATCATGTTAAGTATCTTCTCTGCTGGATATGTCTCTATATTGTTCCTATATCCTAGACACGAGTCCTCAACAGTTATCACATACCTGTATCTTGACAGTGTGTCGGCGATCTTAGTTAGTGTCTGGCTTGCTCTCTCATAGTATGTGTAGACGAGGACTGTCTTTTCAGGGATCTTGCTGGGCGTTGTCGATAGCCAGGATTTTAGTAGAGCATCATTAATGTTTTCTCCAAGACTTGCAACCTCGCCTGTGCTCCTCATCTCAGGACCAAGATATGGATAAGCTCTTCTGAGCTTTATCCATGAAAACTGAGGACTCTTAACTGCCCAGCATGTGCTAGGAGGCTCGTAGAACTCTCCATCTACTCTTAAACCCCCGCCCAGAGTCGCCTCTACTGCAAGCTTCATAAGATTTATACCCTTAGCCTTGCTCGCAAACGGCATCGAGCGGCTTGCTCTCAGATTCAGCTCGATCACATATACGTCATCGTCTTTTACAAGGTACTGTATGTTGAAGGGACCTCTAATCTCAAGCTCCTTCGCAAGAGTCACAGCTATGTCCCTCATCTTAGACAGCACGTTCTCACCTAACCTGAACGTTGGGATAACCATCATCGCATCGCCACTATGTATTCCAGCATGTTCAATATGTTCGTTAAATATTCCAACAGTATGTCTACCACCATCAGATACTCCATCAATCTCAGCCTCAATAGCCTCATCTATGAACTTACTCACAACAGCAGGATGTTCAGGAGAGACCTTCACGGCAGCCCTAAGATATCTAAGTAGCTCCTCCTTATTGTATGCGACAGCCATAGCAGAGCCGCTCAGAACGTAGCTTGGTCTCACGATCACGGGATAGCCCACCTCCTCAGCAAAGCGTAGCACCTCCTCGATAGATCTCGCAGATATCCAGGGAGGTTGCTTGATGCCTAACTTGTCTAGTAGCTTGCTGAACTTCTCTCTATCTTCTGCTCTATCGACGTTCCGGCCCTTGGTGCCTATGAGAGGCACATTGTTGTCTTCAAGCTTCTTTGCGAGGTTGTTAGCTATCTGTCCTCCAACAAATGTGACCACTCCTATAGGCCTCTCCTTCTCGTAGATGTCTAGCACTCTCTCGAGTGTTATCTCGTCGAAGTATAGTTTCTCGTTCATGTCCCAATCTGTTGATACTGTCTCAGGATTGTAGTTAACTACCATTACCTCGTACCCAAGCTCTCTAGCATAGTATGTGTAGTTCACTGTTGCCCAATCGAACTCCACGCTTACCCCTATCCTGAAACCTCCCGCACCAAGGACTATGATCTTAGGTCTCTCCGATCTGAAAGATATGTCGTCCTCATCTCCTCCATATGTGAGATATAGATAGTTAGTCTGGGCCGGCCACTCTGCTGCTAGAGTATCAATCTGTTTGACCACTGGCTCTATAAGCCTCTTTCTGAGCTCTCTCAGCTTTCTTTCACTTGTTTTGAGAGCTCTTGCTATCTGTGTGTCTGAGAATCCTAGTCTCTTAGCCTCCCCTATGAGCTGTAAAAGCTCTGGTCTCATGTTCTCCAGATCGCTCTCCGTGAACTCTCTCAATTTCTCGTACACGTCAACTATCCTCTTCACAACGTTCAGAAAGAACCTATCTATGCCAGTGATCTCGTACAGATCATCCACGGAGAGACCTTCCTTGAAAGCCCTTGCAGCCCAGAGAGGCCAGTACGGCTCCCTCTTCCTGAGCTTCTCGAGCACCTCCTCGATACTTACATCCTCCTCGTACGTGGGACCCCCAACTACTCCCGGCTCGCCAATATCCAGCATTCTTATAGCCTTCTGAAGCGCCTCCTCCAGAGTCCTACCGATAGCCATGACCTCGCCAACACTCATCATCTCTGATCCTATGCTCCTGTCAACATAGTCAAACTTCTGAAGATCCCAGCGAGGTATCTTCACTACCACATAGTCCAGGCTAGGCTCGAAACAGGCACTGGTTCTCCCAGTAACCTTATTGAGAAGCTCATCAAGTGTGTACCCTAGAGCAAGCTTCGCTGCTATGTATGCCAGAGGATATCCAGTTGCCTTACTTGCCAGTGCGCTTGACCTTGACATTCTCGGATTAGTCTCTATCACATACGCCTCCTCGCTTCTAGGAGACAGAGCAACCTGGACATTGCACTCGCCTACCAGACCTATAGCTCTAGCGACCGCGATAGATAGATCTCTACCTAACTGATAATCTCTATCGGTCAGAGTCTGACATGGAGCAACAACTATCGACTCTCCAGTATGCACACCCATAGGATCCATGTTCTCCATACAGGCTATAGCTATAGCATTGTCCTTACGATCACGCATAATCTCGTACTCGACCTCCTTCCAAAAATGTAGATACTTCTCAACAAGGACGGACTTTACAAGTCCCGCATTAGCGAAGGCCCTGTAGATCCGCTCTCTCATCTCATCGAGACTCCAGGCAACAAACGATCCGGATCCACCTAGGTTAAAGCTGACTCTAACTATGACAGGAAAACCTATCTCCAAAGCTATGTCTATAGCCTCCTCAGGACTATACGCCGCCCTGCTAGGAGGTACTGGAATCCCTCTAAGACTCATAAGCTCCTTAAACTTGTCACGATCGAGAGCTGCCTCTATCCCCTCCATAGGAGTACCAAGCACCTTAACACCATACCTATCCAACACACCTCTCCTCCAGAGCTCAACACCAAGGCTCAGAGCCGTCTGACCACCAAACCCTATCATTATACCGTCTGGCCTCTCTCTCTCTATAACCTTCTCAACAAACTCAACCTTTAACGGAACAAGATAAACCCTGTCTGCAAATATGTGAGAGGTTTGTATTGTAGCAACATTAGGATTAACAAGTATAGTACGTATACCCTCCTCCTTTACCGCCTTCAGTGCCTGAGTTCCCGAGTAGTCGAACTCTGCTGCCTCAGCAATCTTAATAGGGCCCGACCCTATTATCAGGACACTTCTGATACTCTCCCTAGAGTTCGCAGTAATGACCCTCACCTACAGCTGTGAGAGAACTTATAAGCCTTACTCCACACGACCCCCAACAAGCTCAACAATGGACACTACATCCTCAATACTGAGCTCAAACACCCTCTTTCCGCTCAAGTGAGGAGGAACCTGAACATTTAGATAACGTCTAAGAACCTTATCAACATTCTTATTCCTAAAAGAGAACAGAGTAGCAGTTACCTTCTCAAAGACGCTTAACATGCTGACAGAAATACATGGTTTTTCCTTCCTCTCAAGCACTATTACACACCCATTAACCTCTGGAGCAGGATAAAAAGAGAACCTATCTATTACATACACCTTTCTCACATTATAAAAACATTGCACTAAAACAGTCAGCCTACCATAACTATGAGAACCTGGAGAGGCCACAAGCCGGTCAGCGACCTCCTTCTGCACAGTCAAGACAGCTCTCCTCACACAATCTCTGACAAGCTTCACTATAATGTCACTTGTTATATAGAAAGGGAGGTTGGAAAACACGTCGATATTATATGGAAAATAAATATGAAGAGCATCGCTAATCACTACATCAACGTTGTCTCTCACTTCACATAGTTCTCTCAAAATACCTATAAATGACCTATCTATCTCAACTCCAACAACGTGTCTACACACGTGAGATATGATGTATGTAAGGATTCCAGGTCCAGGACCTATCTCGAGAACTCTATCACGTCCTCTCAAGAGGTCGATTATACAGCGCATCGCCCGTGGATCGATCAGGAAGTGTTGTCCGTACCTCTTCTTTGGCCTAACTATATTTTTCTTGATAAGCATTCTAACAATTCTTATCATGTTATCTCTACTGAGATCGTCAATTCTCAATTTCTCGAATATCGATGCACGTCTCATAATCTCACGTTGCTAGTCGCAGAATAGTAATACATAATTCTGTCGATCCTAATAGGTCACAGATGAGTGCAAACATCGAGAAATTGAGCCTGGAGGGCCTTTTAAAGATTCTGAGAACCGTCGACTCATTATGTTCGATACCGAGAATAGGATGGGTTCAGAGATCAGTAAGCAAGTTCGAGGCAGAGGACGTTGGAAAGCATATTCTCCTAACATCATACATAGGACTGATACTCTGCAACTACTATAAGAGCCTATGTGACGATAAGGTCAACTGTGATAAAGTATCGACAATGTGTCTCATACATGACGTACATGAGGCGTCCATCGGTAACATAGCAGGAGATGTGAGAAGACTTATTCCAAACTTCAGGAGCATAGAGTTGAAAAAGCTTGAAGAACTATTCAAAGAGTATCCCTTATCGATATCGAAGATTATTGGAACATACTTCCTAGAGTATAGAGAGTCAACATGTGTAGAAGCCATACTCGTAAGAATATCTGACAAGATCTCGACACTTCTCAGAGCGTGCAGATATATACAGCAGGGTAATAGAGAGGTCATAGATCTAGCACAGTACTACATAAACGAAGTTAGAAATCTTCTCAGTTACGTACGTTGCGAGCCTTTCAAGCAAGCTCTCGAGAGCATACTTGCTGAGGTTAGTAAAGAAGTCAGCAGAGCATGCTCTTCTTAAGATTCTTATACATGTAGAAGCTTCCTGGATATCTCCTATAGCCAAGTCTCCTATAGTAATCTCTTACTCCTACCGCAGAGATTATGAACATACGATAACAGGAAAAATCATCTAACGCTATTTTCTCAGCCTCCGCTAACAGCATCCTACCAATTCCCTTATGCTGACATGCTAGCTCTCTCCTCTCCTCTATCGGTACCTGTGGCCCATATACGTGAAGCTCCCTCACTAGCGCAGATCTCCCTGCCCGTATCTCCCTCCTATGAGCTCTATCGCTAGGTATGCGCAGCCTAAGTATGCCATAGAGAGTGTCCTCATCGTCCACAGCCTCTAGAAACACCTCGACTCCTCCCGACGCCTCATAGACCGTCTTCTTTATCTCGATACGATCCAGCCGTGAGAGCTCTCCTCTCTCTAACATTCTATGACCAGCCTCTCTACATCTGATCTCCATACATGATAGTCCCCTCCTATTTAATTCATCAAGAATCACCTGCCTAAGATTTCCTATCCTCGGCCCGTCCACGACCCAGTGTAAGGGTATGTCTCTTCCAAATCTCATCACTCTTACCCATCTTGGAATTATGCTCATGATCTTCGTAAGTAGCTCTATCCAGGTATCCATATCATAGCTCCTGTACTCCCCCCTTCTCCACATCTCATACAGCTCAGTACCGGGTATAACCAGAGTCGGATAGATCTTCACACAGTCCGGTCTGAAGACGGGATCCTCAAATATCGTCCTCACCATCTCGAGATCTCTATCAGGATCTGAACCTGGAAGCCCCGGCATTATGTGATAACAGACCTTATATGCAGAATCCTTTAGCATCCTCGTAGCTTCAATAACCTCTCTAACTGTGTGACCTCTCTTCACCTTTTCTAACACATCGTCATATATAGTCTGTACTCCCATCTCTACTCTCGTCACGCCAAGGTAAAGTAGCTCATCTACTATTCTCTCGTTTATGAGGTCAGGCCGTGTCTCAATATTCAGAACAACTACCCTTATCTTTGCCTTCTCATTTCTAAGCATCTCTCTCTCAATATCAACGTTATCTGCAGAGCCTGACCATACTGGGTAATCGTTCAGTGCCTTATATATGTTACCTATGAACCAGATCCTGTAGCTTTCTGGAAGAGCCGTGAAGGAGCCTCCCATCACTATTATCTCTACTTTCGACACTCTGTGACCCATCTCTATGTATGCCTTTACTCTCTTCGCAGTCTGGAGATACGGGTCATAGTTGAGAGGTGAAGCTCTCAGTACTACTGGACTGTCCGGCATGTAGCTCTTAGGCGTCGATATCTGCAATCCTCCAGGGCAGTATATGCACCTTCCAGGACAGGGATAGGGTCTCGTCATTACTGCTATGGGTACTACTCCAGATATTGTCCTTACAGGCTTCTTTATGTTCCTGAATATTCTCTTCTTGGCTTCAAGCCCCTTACATGTAGATCTCGTATGCATGTCTCGCTACTTCATGTACTATATAGGCTCACAGGATATTTAAGGGGTTTCCTGTGAGCCCTCTTGGAGGAGTCGGGCTCATCGGTGGTCTCAGACCTGCTCGCCCGACCCACGCCGGGAGGGCCGTGATTATGTTCTTTCTTAGTCCTTATTAACCTTGTTCTATATCCTTGATAGTAATGCTTATAAACAGGGTATCAGCTAGGTATAAGATACTGTGTCCTCATTCGTTCCTCACGACCTCGAGCTTGAGACAGAGGTTCCATTGAAGGTAATAAAGGAGATAAAGTTCGGTATTTTATCTCCTGATCTGATTCGCAAGATGTCCGTAGTTGAGATAACAACTTCAGAAACGTACGATGAGGCAGGTCAGCCTGTGAAAGGTGGTCTGATGGATAGGAGGCTTGGAGTTGTTGAGCCAGGTGCGAGATGTGAGAAGTGTGGAAACACTCATGATAAGTGTCCGGGTCATTTTGGCAGAATAGAGCTTGCTAGACCTGTAATACATGTAGAGTTTGCCAAGTACATACATGAGCTTCTACGAGCAACATGTAGAGAGTGTGGTAGACTCCTGCTGACAGACTCGGAGATAGAGAAGTATCGTAGACGTCTAGAGAGACTGAGGAAGCACTGGAGACCTATTGCTGAGATGCTTACTAAGAGGATACTTAAGAAGGCTCAGGAACGTGACAAGTGTCCACACTGTGGAGCAAAGCAGAGACGAGTGATCTTCGAGAGGCCGTACCACTTCTATGAGGAGCTTGAGGACGGGGGTCTAGTGAAGCTAGATCCAATAAAGATAAAGGAGAGACTTGAGAAGATTCCTGACTCGGATCTTGAGGTTCTTGGGATAGATCCCAAGTATGCTAGACCAGAGTGGACCGTCCTCGAAGTTCTTCCTGTACCTCCGCCTCATGTTAGACCCTCTATCCAGCTGGAGACGGGTATAAGGAGCGAGGACGATCTTACTCATAAGCTGGTAGACATAGTTAGAACGAATGAGAAGCTTAGAAATGCTATAGAGTCTGGAGCTCCAGCGAGCGTGATAGAGGATCTATGGGAGCTACTGCAGTATCATGTTGCAACGTACTTCAATAATGAGCTACCTAATCTTGCACCAGCAAAGCATAGAAGTGGAAGACCTCTGAAGACGCTTGCCCAGAGGCTTAAGGGAAAGGAAGGCAGATTTAGAGGCAGCCTATCAGGAAAGAGAGTAGACTTCTCTGCAAGAACAGTAATCAGTCCAGACCCGAACCTAAGCATAAACGAGGTTGGAGTACCCATAGACATAGCCAAGATACTCACAGTTCCAGAAGTTGTAACAGAGTGGAACGTGGAGTGGCTTAGACAGCTCGTGATAAACGGTCCAGAGATCTGGCCTGGAGCAAACTACGTGATAATGCCAGGTGGGAGGAGGATAGATCTCAGATATATGAAAGATAGAAAGAGACTTGCAGAACAGCTAGAACCTGGATGGGTAGTCGAGAGACATCTGGTAAATGGAGACATAGTTCTATTCAACAGACAGCCAAGTCTACATAGGATGTCCATGATGGGACACCTAGTCAAGGTCCTTCCCGGAAGAACCTTCAGACTGCACCTTGCAGTATGTCCACCATATAATGCCGACTTCGATGGAGACGAGATGAACCTGCACGTGCCTCAGAACGAGGAGGCTAGAGCAGAGGCAAGGACGTTGACGCTTGTCGAGAAGCATATAATAACTCCAAGATATGGAGGTCCAATAATAGGCGCTAGACAGGACTACATTACTGGAGGTTATCTATTAACTAAGAAGGATACTTTCGTTGATAGAAGAACGTTAATGTACCTATTAGCCGCGGCAGGATATGAGGGGGAGATAGAGGAGCCTGCCATAATGCACCCGGTACAGCTCTGGACTGGAAAGCAGGTTGTATCGATGGTTCTTCCCAAAGACCTTGACTGGGTACAGGCTACTGCGATAAAGTCGAAATGTACAGATCCATACACGTGTAATACTGACGAGTTCATGGTTATCGTTAAGGGGTATATGGCTACAGGAGTTATAGACAAGAAGTCTATAGGAGCAGAACAAGTGAACTCACTGTGGCATGTCATAGTTAAGAGATATGGAAACGAGTTTGCGAGAAAGTGGATAGACTCGATACTTAGAATGTTACTACGTTATCTGGATCTCAAAGGATTCACAATGGGTCTAGATAGCCTAGTGTTGCCAGAGGAGGCGTATAAGGAGCTGGAGGAGATTTACAGGAAAGCTAAGGAGGAGGTAGAGAAGTACATCAAGATGTATAAGGAGGGTACTCTACAGGCTGAGCCTGGTCTAACAGTTGAGGAGACTCTGGAAGACTATATTAATAGGGTGCTTGTCAGGCTTAGAGAGGAGGCTCAGAAGATAACTGAGAAGTACATAAATAAGAGATGTGAAGCATATATAATGGCTAAGACTGGAGCAAGAGGAAGCATACTTAACATAATGCAGATGGTTGCAATGATAGGACAACAGAGCATACGTGGAGAAAGAATAAAGCGAGGATTCGAAGGAAGAACAACAGCACACTTCATGTGGGGAGACCTCGGTCCAGAGTGTAGAGGATTCGTCAAGTCATGTTTCAGGAAGGGACTACCACCTGTGGAGTACTTCTTCCATGCCGCTGGAGGTAGAGACGGTCTAGTAGACACTGCAGTACGTACAGCCCAGTCAGGATACATGCAGAGAAGGCTCATAAACGCGTTACAGGACGTATATGTTGCATATGATGGAACTGTCAGAGGAGGCTCAGGAATAGTAGTACAGTACAGGTATGGTGAGGACGGGATAGACGTATCAAGAAGCGATAGTGGAAAGATAGACATCGACGAGCTACTGAGAGAGGCCGGTATAACGTCTTAAAGACATGTTTTTATAACATCCACAAACAAGTAGATACACAATGGGGAGAAGAAGAAAGAGAAAACGTGTTATTGCGAGACCTCAGAGACGTCTTCCAAAGATATTTACCTGTCCAAACTGTGGTAGCGTGGTGGTGAACGTGAAGCAGGATAAGAAAAAGAAGAAGGTTAAAGTAATATGTGGGAACTGTGGACTAGAGGCAGAGTTCGAGCTTGTAGAGGGTCTACTTCCCGTTGATTACTATAACAAGTTTGTAGATCTCTACTATGAGGGGGCTATAAAGCCGAAGAAGGAGGAGATTGTGACGCTAGAGCAACTATCGTCGGAAGAGTCGGAGGAAAGTGAGGAGACGGCTTTTGCGGGCGAGGAATATGAGACCTATGAGAGTGAAGGAGAAGGTGAAAGTGAAGAGAAGGAGTAGAATCTCAATATTCGAATGGGCAGAGTGCGAGAGTACATAACCAGGGAGATAGAGAGGAGAGGAAGCATACATATCACACTTCTAGATCCTGATAAGGTTGATATCGAGACGTTCGTGAAGCTGGGGAAACATGCAGAGGATGCTGGATCGTCAGCTATAATGGTCGGGGGTTCGCTAGGAGTTAACGAGAGAATACTTGATGAATATATCTCAGAGCTGAAGAGAGAAGTCAGCATTCCTATAATACTGTTTCCAGGCAACTTATCATCGATAAGCGGTAAAGCTGATGCACTCTGGTTCATAACTGTCCTAAACAGCCTCAACACTTACTATGTCATAGAAGCGCAGATGCAGGCTTCAGTGATACTGTACAAGGTCTACAGGAACCTTGAGACAATCCCACTAGCATATCTAATCGTTGGTGATGGTGGCGCTGTCGGGTTTGTAAGCAATGCTAGAGTGATACCTTTCTCTAGAGCTGAGATCATACTGGCATATGTTTTAGCAGCACGATACTTGGAGTACCCATTTCTATACCTTGAAGCTGGCAGCGGCGCATCGTCTCCCGTCCCTCCACCGATAGTTCATAAGAGTAGAGAACTCTACAATGGTGTACTCATAGTTGGCGGAGGAATAAGAGAGCCTGATACCGCATATGAGATAGCTAGAGCTGGCGCTGACATAATAGTTACAGGAACAGTAGTAGAGAAGGAACCTGAAAAGCTTAGAAAGATCGTCGAGGCCGTTCACAGAGGAGGAAATGAAAAGAAAAGAAGA
Source organism: Thermoproteota archaeon (assembly GCA_013153275.1). Lineage (GTDB taxonomy): Archaea > Thermoproteota > Thermoprotei > Thermoproteales > Thermocladiaceae > JAADER01. The sequence goes on along the minus strand of JAADER010000033.1, from coordinate 36,966 downwards.
GATATGTAGAGAATGTGGCGCAAGATGTTGCAAGGGCCCGAGTCCAAACATCACAATATTTGACGTAGTTAGAATACTTAAACATCTTGGAAGACCTCCCAAAGATGTACTTCAGTACTTTGAAGTATACACTCACGAGGAATATCTATGTAATGTTCTCCCATCAAGATACAACGTGACGATAAGTTACGAGACCATTATGGAACTGAAAAGAAGGCTTGGAAGATACTTTGAGAGACTTCTGATAATTAAGTTACGTAAAGTAGATCATTCCTGTATATTCTTGAAAGATGATAACACATGCTCTATATATCCTGTAAGACCTATAGCATGCAGAGCGTTTCCTCTTAAAGTAACTGGACCTGATGAGTCCTGCCTCCTCATCAGGTATGGTGTCGATCTAAGTTTTGAGAGATACATGCTTAACATATATGTCAGAGAGATGGAAGACCATTATAGACTCTTTATGAACAGAGAGATTATGTCTCTAGAACATCTTATAAGGTTAATATCAGAGATGTGGGACAAGGTCCCTATCTTATGAGATCACTATAAATATCCTCCATAGTACAGTTTAAATAATGTCTGAGAACATTCAGCCCATTCTTCAGTCTGTTAAGAACAGAGCTAGAAAAGTAATATCTAGCGTGATGAATGTTGATGAGAAAAGTCTGAAGTTTCTGAGCGTCGAGTTCAGTAACGGTGAGATAGTTATGTATTTTTCTTCAGGTCTGAGAACATTCAAGGTTATTGCTAATCTTGAAGGAGAGATCAAGAGCGTTGAAGAGGTAGTCAATATAGAGCAAAGTGGCTCGTCAACGTTCTGTATCGATAAGAGGTCTGCGATAATCATAGTTGCTAGAAGGTTTCCTGAATGGAGGATCGTTGACATATGGCAGGTAAAGGACGGGTATAGATTTAGGATTCAGGCTGATGGGAAGACTAGGATAATCAAGGTTGGGTGTGATGGAAAGGTTATAGTGGAGTCAGGTATGTATAAGGTTATTAAGGGTATAAGAAAAGTTATAGAGAGCATTATAGGTAGAATGCAATAGCTGCATAACCAACGACTTCGTCACTATATATCAAGTCTCCATAGAGCTCTGGCTGTACTTTGATGACATCGCCTGACGTTGCATGTTTTAGCAATCTTACCTTTCTTACACCTAGCTCTCGTGCAGCTACTATACATGCTCCGACAGGTCCGTAACCACATACCGATATTGAGTATTCAGATATCACTCTGTAGAACCCTTTTAAGTCTAGTTCTAGAACTCTCTCTATCGCTTTGAGATCCTTCTTTACAGTGACCTCGTGAGGTTCGTAGTGGTTCCAGTCTGTCGATGCTATGAATACTACTTCTCCTGGCTCTCTTGCTGCGATTACCTTAGCAATTGCTCTTCCTAGCTCCTCTGCTGCATCTATCCCCTGATAGAACATGCATATAGGGACTATCCTGAACTTCGCATTGTAGAAGTACTGTAGAAATGGTAGCTGGACTTCGAGACTGTGCTCGCGCATGAATGCGTACCAGTCAGGTTCAAGTACTCTGCAGTATCTCATGAGCTCTCTTGCTATCTCTGTATCTACCTCAACATCTCCGAGAGGTGTTCTCCATATTCCCTCTACCATTATTGCTACTGGAGCTCCTATACCATAATGATTCGGGCCAGCTATTATTACCGTTCTAGGCCTCTCGTATGTGTTAAGTTCAACATATGTGTGAGCTGCTATGGGTCCAGAGAATATATATCCCGCGTGTGGTGCTATGCCGATCGGTACAGCCACTACGTCAGGTTCTCTCTCCTTTTCTGTTGTGCCGGGTCCGAGAGGGTGCGCTATGCACCACTCTATCTGTCTAATAAGTCCCTCTCTTGTACCCTCGTAGAATGCTCCCGCTACTGCTGGCTCTCTTATCTTCATCAGATACTAATAGACCTGTCGGGTATTAATATGTGATTATCTTCACCATATTTCTCCGAAAGTTTTGCCGAACGCTACTTTACAGAAAATACACAACAGACCAATAAATCACGTAAGAGCAAGGTATAATCGCGAGATGCCTGACCTGTTCTTCGACCTATATGCGAGAGAGTTCGAGAAGGACGTGAAGGAGAAGCTCAGGAACGGACAGGAGAGGACACATGCTTCTCTATTGAGGATACTGGACAACGTGAGACCAGACGAGGTATGGCGCGGGCTGAGAGGACTATCAAGAAGAAGCGATTACTATGTCGTAGCTGTGGACGGAGGAATACGTACGATATCGTTCACAGATGGCTCAGAGGTGGTCATAGCAAGAGCCATAGCCGTAAACAACTTCGGAGCACAACCAGTGAGAACCCTCAAGACGAAGTACCTCCCAGTTCCCAGCTCGGCAGCCTACTGGACCTATCTTGGGATAGCAGAGCTCGACACCTGCATCAGGGCAGTCGTTGAACAGCTGGCCTCACTACCGGACGATAGGGAGAAGTATCTCCTCGTCGACGGAAGCCTATACGCTAGGTTCACTGCAGCAGTACACAATCTCATACTCACGAGAGGCTTCCTGGACCTGTACTATGTTCCTGAGATAATGGAGAACCTATACAAGCTATGTACTCTTCTCGACATATGTGGGAGCTACAACGTTAACATAGTCTTTGTATCGAAGAACTCTAGTCTAAAAATGCTGAAAGATCACATAGTCTTCACGATGCTTAAAGAGGCTCTAAAAGAGGACTCATCATTCAACTTTTCGACAGACGTCTACGAGATATTTACCCGGGGAGCAGAATGGTATAGCATAGTATGGCTCAGGAGATATAGAAAGAAGCTAGTAGAGCTAGCAAAGGACTATAACGGAGCGAAGAGAGAGACCGTACGTCAGGGTATAAGAATAGTTATATCACAGTCTGTGACAGATACCTGCGTCCTCGAATACATAGCGTCGAGGAACAACATATCATTTGCAATCTCTAGAAAGCTACTTATAGGCATAGTAGATGCATACATGAACGATAAGAAACTGGTCACACCAGAAGCAATATATAGAATGATAATAGATAGAGTAGAAGACAGCATAATGCTGAGAATGTGTGACGAGGAAGAAGCAGAAGAGTATCGTAGACTAGCAAAGAGAGTTAAAGATAGGCTTGAGTACTTTCCAAGAATTCTCCTCACATATGTGAAATTCAGAAAAGACGACTCTCCAATACTTATAGAACAGACAATACCAAAATGGAGACTGTTCGACGATACAATACCTCCAAAAATATTCTACGACAGCTTCAATATGTGGAACACGCTTGAGATGTTGTACTCGGAGTATAAGGACCCCTATCATTATAATAGGATGCTGTGGCTAGCACATAACTATGTAACATTTAGTGACAGCGAGTTCAGGGAGTATGAGATGGTGGCCATAAGGAACCTGGATGAGGTCAAGGGACGTAGAATACATACCTTAATAATGGGTGCATAGCTATGGGTATCAGAGAACCAGTAGGTTATGTAGTAGCAGCAGAAGGAGCCGGAGTTCTCTCAGTAGCACTAAAGAGGATAAATGTGTCAAGATACGATTACGTGTACTATGAGGTAGTAGATAAGGTAGACGGAAAACTAATGAATGTCAAGGTTATAGGTCAGATACTTGATATCAGGAGAGAACCCTATAGGCTCACCCCAGAGTCCTACATAGCTGATATCATAGAATCAACACCTCATGAGAGCCTGATAGAGGTATTGTCAGGTAAGGTCATAACTCTCGGATTCAGGAAAGGAGATGTCATACTTAAGCCTCGTTCGGTACCTCCTGTAGGTAGCCCAGTATACTTAGCTGATGACGAGGATGTGAGAAAGCTTATTGAGGTTCCTGAAAGAAGAGGTCTTCACATAGGCTATCTGGTGACTAGACCGTCTATACCTGCCTTCATTGATGTTAATGGCCTACGTAGACATCTCGCAATTATCGCTGCGACAGGTAGCGGAAAAACTTGGACCAGCGTTCTGCTAATAGAGGAGCTTCTGAAAAAGGGAGCCACAATAGTGGTTATAGATCCTCACGGAGAGTACGTCCCGATAAGGAGAACAGTAGAGAGGTTAGGACCCGAATATAGAGGGTCTGTAACTGTGTTCAAGATAGCGAAATATCAGCCAGGAGAGAAAAAGTATAGGATAAATGTTGCTGCCATAGACTCTGATACCCTCGCATCTCTTATGAGAATACCTCCAAATGCTGCAAAGATGAGGCACGTCCTAGTTCTTGCACATAGTCTACTCAAGCTTATAAGAGAGGCTACAGGTGATAAGAGGTTCTGCACGTTGAGAAACATTAGGAGGATTCTACGTGCTGTCGCTGCCGGTAAGATAAAATCCATAGGCTCGCTATCAACTATACTAAGACCAAGATTCGATCAATCGGTACTTAATAGCATTGATATAAAGATACGTAGAAAGATAGAGTCGCTCATAAACGAGCTTAGAGAGTTCGCAGAAGATAAGAGAAATAGAGCGGTTGCTGCCTCTGTAATAATAAGATTGAGAAAGTTAGAGAGGCTTAGAGTATACACCTACTTCTCTACACCGCTGAACAGGCTATTAAAGCCTAGACATATAACGATACTGAACCTGGCGGGCGTTAGCGACGAAGTTCAGGATCATGTGGTTCATCATATCCTATCTCGCATACTTGCAGCAAGGATAAGGCATGTGAGAGGTCTTAGGGGTCCAAAATATCCCTATCCTGTTGTTGTGGTAGTCGAGGAGGCTCACAAGTTCGCACCTCCACGTAGTAAGGAGAGGAAGTGGAGTATAGAGACGCTATCCAAGATAGCATGTGAGGGTAGAAAGTTTGGAGTATATCTAGTCATAATTACGCAGAGGCCTTCCAGAATAGATCCAGACGTTTTAAGCCAGTGTAATAGTCAGATAATTCTCAGGCTCGTTAATCCTCGAGATATTGATGCTGTGGTTCAGGCAAGCGAGGTTGTTGATTCAGAGATCTCGAGACTGATACCGCAGCTCAATGTCGGAGAGGCAATAGTGACAGGACCTGTCGTGCCTATGCCTGTCATAATAAGATTACGTGATCGTGTGCTTGACTATGGAGGCGCCGACATCGATATTGTGGCTGAGTGGAGCAAATCATATTCTGCAAGTGACAATAAGCTGGAAGAGTTTCGTAGAATAGTGTCATCATTGTTCGATGTTGAGGTGCCTAAAGCTGAGGCTGAGAGAGCTCTGGTTTCTGCCTGTATGGTTGACAAGTACTCAATGGAGGACGGTGTTCTCTCGGGATTTGTCAAAGGCGCATATGTTGAGGTGAGGCTCGGTGACAGAACATGGTCATGCACCAAGTGTAATGGTGTCATGCTTACACCATGTAGCCACGTTATGCAGCTACTTGCAAGAGCCTTTCTAGACGGTAATTTAAGACCTGGTGAGGATACTGTAAGGTGAGGGCAATGCTGATAGCTCATTTAGCAGATGTCCATATAGGCCATCGTCAGTACGGACTCGATAAACGTGCCGAAGATTATGCCAGAGCGTTTAACAGGGCGGTAGAGCTGATTCTAAGGCTGAAGGAGGAGAAGGATATAGATCTTGTAGTAATATGTGGCGATCTTTTTGATAGCGCGAAACCTGGCCCTATGGCATATATTAACGCTATTGACTGTCTAAGAAAGCTTAGAGAGGCTGGTCTTCAGATCCTAGTAATAAGAGGTAACCATGAGGCCTCGGTCATAAACCCTAGCGAGAATCCGTTGACTGTGTTATCATCTATGGGACTTGTAAGATATGTAGAGCGAGGCGTATGTAAGATTGGGGACCTCAATTTCGTATGTTACGGCTGCATATATACTGAGCATCAGAACAAGTTATATGCCTATATCCTTAACTCTCTTGTTGAGAATGCTCCTAATATAGTACTTCTGCATCAGTATGTCGAGGGTACTCCATATCTTTACCCAATGCCTAACATAGATTATTATGCTATAAGTTCGAAGATCGTTGAGTCTGCTATGGATGGCAGAGATGTGCTCTTTCTGTGTGGTCACATTCATGATTTTAATCTTAGGCATCCTAAGTTTCCTGTATACTATCCTGGTAGTCTTGAGATATGGGATTCTCGCGAGTTCGAGACTTATGTTCTAGAGAATGGTAAGCTCACCAAGATTAGAGACATGTCAAGAAAGGGCTTTCTACTCTTTGATGTGTCCGAGTCTAGTGGTAAGTTCAGAGTGGAGCCTGTTACTGTAGAGCCTTCACGAAGAATGGTAAAGGTAGTACTGAAGTATGACGAAATCGATCCATCACGTCTTCGTAGAGATATAGTGTATATAATAGAGAAGTTTGATATTCCTGAAGCTTATCTACAACTGGAGATTAAAGGTAGAATTGCTAGGGGATACTCTGTGCGAGATCTCCAGTGTTCTCAGTATCGTAGAATGTTTAGAAACGTTCTTAGAGTCGATTTCAGGATCGAGATCGAACGTCCATCAGGTCAGATTCCGAGAGTACCGTCGAGAGGAGTCTCCGGAGAGTACTATGGAATCGATATCATAATTAAGAGAGCTGTCAGAGAGGTTCTGAAGAATGATCCTGATGTGGGTAAGATAGAGAACATGCTGCTAGAGCTCATAGACCTGGTAGAGAGGGGAGAGAAGGCTAATGTTGTAAGATTATTTGAGAAGATTCTGGGGCTTCAATTAAGACAGGATAGTGACATAAGGTCACTACTCTTCTGATATTATGTCGATAACTGAGCTCAGCATAGAGAACTTTAAGTCCATCGTGAATGGTAGAGCTAAGTTTACTGAAGGCATAAACTTCATACATGGTCCTAATGGTGCAGGAAAGTCCTCAATACTGGACGCGTTAGCATACGCATTATACGGCTCAGAGTGGCTCAGAAAGGCTCGTCTGAGACTCGCCGATCTTGTTAGGGTTAGGGCAAGAACGTCTATTATACGTGTGAAGATTAGAGGAGTAGATGGAAGGGTGTATACTGTTCAGAGGGTCTTTACTCCCGATAAGACTGTTGAAGCAAACACGTACGTGCTCGACGAGTCTGGAAAAAGACTCGCTTCTAGAGATAGAGAGGTTACGAGTTTTGTTGAGAGGGTCTTAAATGTGTCTGTTAACGTTTTTTCGGAGCTACTATATGTCAGACAGGGAGAGCTTAGGTCAATTTTAGAAAGTGGTAGAAGAACCGAGACTAAGCTTGACAAGGTTCTCCGTATAGAGTCTCTAGAAAAGTTGAGGAGTGATTATCTGAGAGAGATAAGGAAGCTTGCGGAGATGCATCTTAGGCGTATTGAGGGGAAGCTTTCAATTCTTGAGGAGGAGATCTCTAAAATGGAGAGAACAGTAAAGCAGTATCGTGAAGAGCTATCTAAACTTAATGCTTTACTAGTTGAGCTTGAGAGAAAGAAGAGCCTCTTAGAGAGCCGTAGACAGGAACTGGAGCAGGATCTCAAAAACTATGAAAATTATATGAATAAGATCTCTCAGCTCGAGGTACTGTTAAAGGAGAAAGAGAAGGAGCTTGAGAGACTTCAAGACCGAAGAAGGGAGCTTGAGGAGGCCGTAAGAGAGCTTGAGGGGCTTAGGGAGAGGTTAAGAGAGCTTGATAGTCTTGTCGAGGAAGCTGAGAGACTTAGAGATAGGTTAGAGAGCTTGAGAGAATGTAGGGCGAGACTTGAATCAGAGTTGAAAGGTATCGAAAACTATGAGAAGACATATACTAGGCTCTCATCTCTCCTGGATAGACGTAGACGTGAGCTTACAGAGCTAGAGAAGGAATTGAAAAATATTGAGGAGTTAGAGGGTACTATCTCTAATATCGAGACGAAGCTTCGAAAGATTGAGAAGGCTAAGAGACTCTTAGAGAAGTTCAGAGAGGAGCTAGCAAGTCTTGAAGCTTTAAGGGTCAAGATTGAGGAAGAGATAAAACTTCTAGAGGATAGTCATGGTATATGTCCTCTATGTGGTAGAGAGCTTACAGATGACCATAGGAGAGAGATTTTGGAAAGAAAGAGAGAGGAGTTACGAAATATTACTGAGAAGATAGAGGCTCTCAAGCAGAAGATAGATAAGTATGAGAGGCTCGTTAATAGAGAAGAAGAATTGAAAGAGAGGTTCTACCGTATCCGCGAGACAATATCAAGAAAGGAAGATATAGTCAGTAGAATGGAGGATATCAGGAAAGACATAGCAAATCTTGAGGAAGAAATATCGAGATTAGAGAACCTACTCAAAAATAGTAAAACACTGGAAAAAAGACTTGATAAGATAGATAAAGAGATTAAAGATATTGAGAAGAAGCTATCTCAGATAAATGAGAGATTAGAGGAGAGAGATCACCTAGTGAGAAAGATTGCAAGCTGCGAGGAGTCCCTAAAGGAGATCGAACAGGTCGAGAAACATGTAGAGGAGATACGTGAAGAGATAGAGGAGATCAGGAGAGAGCTTCAGTCACTGTCCTCCCTAAAGGAGAGGTTTGATAATCTTAGAATGGAGCATGAGTCCATAATGGAAGAACTGAGAAGTATTATGGATAAGATAGGTGAGATTAGGGGGAAACTGGTCACGTTAGAGGAACAGATCGATAGATTTGAGAAAGAGATACGAGAAAAGAAGGCTCTCAGAGATAAACTGAGAGAAGAGTACTCTAAATATCATGAGGCTCATAAATTTATAAGCAAGGTTATTGATGTTGTAGATAAGATAAAACCGGTTATTCGTAAGATATTTCTAGAACTTCTAAATAATGAACTGAACTCAATGTTTATAGAAGTTTGTCATAAGACAGCATTCGTTAGCATAAGAGTTACCGAGGACTATGAGATATATGTTAAGAGGAGAGATGGAGTAGAGCTAAGCGTTGACGCTCTCTCAGTTGGTGAACGTAACCTAGTTGCTCTATTGTTCAGGTATGCTCTTGCAAAAGTTGTTCTTGGTAATGTTCCTCTCCTAATTCTTGATGAGCCCACAGAACATCTAGATGATGAGCATAGAAGAAGAATTGCGCAGTGGTTAAAGAATGTGAGTAGTGAGGTAGGTATGATAATAATTACTAGTCATGTTGATGCGTTTGAGACTGTGGCTGATAACATAATACGTGTTGAGTTTATTAATGAGGAGGGCGAGTCTACGTTCAGAAATACTTAACATGTCTTTTGAAGATATATAGTGTTTATCATGAAGTTCGGTCTAATAGTAGCTGGGTTTGACCCTACAGGAAGTGCAGGCATAATCTTAGACTCCTTTACATTCAGGATCCTGGAAGTGTACCCTCTCACGGTTGTTACTGTGCTCACAGTGCAGACTCCAGACAAGGTGGTTACTGTTGAGAAGATAGATAGCAGATATGTAAAGGAGCTTATTGATCGTCTCTTATCATGTTTTAACATCGACGTTGTTAAGATAGGCGTTCTAGGAGATTCCGAGATAGCTAACATTATTGCTGATAGGATCTCAGTTCTCGACTGTCCTATAGTTGTTGATCCTGTGATAAGGGCTGGAGATGGGACCTTGCTCACGGATCCTGACACACTTAGAGTAATAGAGGATAGAATAATACCGAGAGCCACCATAGTCACACCAAACGTACATGAGGCTGAGATCTTGGCCGGTATGGAGATAAGAAGTGTTGATGATATGAAGACGGCTGCCGAGATAATAGCGAAGAAGTATGGGATAGAGCATGTGCTGGTTAAGGGTGGTCATCTTATGAGGGAGGCTGAGAACGTGACTGATGTGCTATATGATAAGGGATCGTTTATGACGATAACCGTGAAAAGATTGAAGGTTAAGGATGTTCATGGAACAGGATGTATATTATCTTCAGCGATAGCAGCATATCTTGCACAAGGCCTTGATGTGCCATCAGCAGTTAAAGAGGCTAAGAAGATAATCGAGGTAGCGATAGAGTTCAGCATAGATCTTGATTATAGGAGAAATCTAGCAAACGTATATGCAGTAGTCGAGCTTCAGTTAGAGAAGTACAGGGTGATAGAAAAGTTGAAACAAGCAGTTGACCTACTGAGACAGAGTAGTGAATATGTGGCAGACCTGATACCAGAGGTGAGGTCAAACATAGCGTATGCTCTTCCTCCAGAATACGTGAGAGGTATACAGGACGTTGCTGGGATACCTGGGAGGATAACTGTAGTAGATGGTAAGATAACATGCTTCGCAGAACCTAAATTTGGAGCATCATGGCATGTAGGTAGAGCGGTTCTCACGTATATGAAGTATTTTCCCGCATATAGAGCATGTATGAATATTAAATATAGCGAAGATATACTTGAGGTTGCTAAGGACCTGGGATTCAGGATAACCTCATTCGATAGAACAGAGGAACCTGAGGACGTTCAGAAGAGAGAGGGCCTATCAATACCTTGGGGTATAGAGCGTGCGTTAAGGAACGTTAAGGAGCCTCCTGACATAATATATGACAAGGGAGCATGGGGAAAGGAGCCTCAGATAAGAGTGTTCGGTAAAGATCCTATAGATGTTGTATATAAGGTCGTGAGGATAGGTATAGAATATCTTAGAAGAAAGGAGGAGAGATAATCTAAGTCTTAGCTAGAAAGTCTAATACTACTGGTATAATTTCCGAATAGTACTCATTTATGACCCCTGAATGAGGTATTTCCGACTCCTCTGGGTTTACTAGACTGTTAGAGACTAGGAGAAGTGCACATGATCTTATATTTCTGAGTCTCGATATGGTGAACAGCGTTGCGCATTCCATCTCTATGCTTATGATTCCTAATCTTGAAAGTTTTTTAGCTAGGTCTGGACTTTCCATATAGAACATGTCATTACTTATCACGTTTCCTAGTACTACGTTTCTTTTTGAACGTTCTCTCACATATCTATATAGGTCGTATGTGAGCTCTATGTCAGGTACTGCTGGTACTATAACGTTCTCTGTTAGCTGCAGTATGGGACTGGTCTGAAAGTATGCGGCTCCGCTTGGTATTACTATGTCTCCTCTGTGCAGGTCCGGTATGAGTGCTCCTGTTGTTCCAAGTCTTATCATGGTTCTTGCACCAAGCATTACGAGCTCTTCGAAAACTATTGCTGCTGAGGGAGCTCCAACTCCGTGGCATGCTACTGATATTTTTGTTCCTTCATGTTCTCCAGTATATACTAGGAATCCTCTGTGTGTGTTAACCTTCTCCGCATTTTTCAGGAAGGATGCTATGAATGTTGTTCTGTCGGGGTCTCCTACAACTATCACTTTTTCAGCGACCTTGCCGGGCTCTGCTTTTATATGGATTGGTCTCCTATACATGTACCCTATCTTATCTGTTTATCACTCTTTATGAGTTATCTTGTGTACTAGCTTGCACTTGGAGGCTACTAAGAGGGTTGAAAGAGTCTTCGGTACTACTACCTTGTCTACTCTAACGATCTCGTATACCTTCTCGTTGAAGAGATCCTCCGTTACATCTTCATCGAACTCGAGCTCTCTTATATCTTTAAACACTATCTTTCTCGGTACTGCCTCGAGGTCCTTTCTCTTAACTTTGAGGTAGTCTATGTTGCTTACTATGACGACGTCTCCGGCTCTAGCTAGGTTCTCTAGGTGTGACTCTATTGCTCTGTGTATTGCTTCTAGTGTCGTGATGTATCTTTTTAAAGCTTCGTTTACTAGTTCTCCGATGGTTATTCCTAGCTCTCTTGCAAGACGTAGTGCTCTCTCGTATACTGGCATGCTTATTCCTCTTATTGTTATTATCCTACGTTCCTCTGCTGTCATACAGGTATTACTTGAATATCTAATCTATAAGTATTGTCTTATGTGTCTGTAGATACATAGCACATATAAGGGTCCTAGAGAAGCATAAGACGATAGATGGAGGTAGCTCTCGAAAGATCATCGATCAGAGGAGCAATCGAGGCACCACCTTCAAAAAGCGTTGCCCAGAGACTTATCCTAGCGCTAGCTTTGACAAGCCCGGGAAAGAGCACCATAAGTAGGGTACCATCGTGCGATGATGTAGAGGCAAGCATAAGATTTATAAGAGCATTAGGAGCAGATGTAGAACGCGAGAAGGATCATCTAATCGTAGTGGTGCCTGAAGAGCTCTCAGTAAGAGAACACATAGTCAATCTTGGTGATAGTGGTACAACATATAGGATAGCTATGGGCATAGCTTCCACGTTCGATAGTGAGATAGTTCTGGAGTGTGGAAGATCTATGAGAAGAAGACCTGTGAGAGATCTTGTAGACGCGCTCAGAAGGCTGGGAGCAGATATAGAATATCTTGAGCGAGAAGGCCACCCACCTCTGAGGATCAGAGGACCAATAAGAGGTGGTAAGATAGATATTAGAGGAGACGTAAGCAGTCAATACATTAGCTCTCTCATATATGCTGGAGTCAGGAGCAGAGACGGCATAGAGATCCGTGTGAGACCTCCAGTGGTTTCTCGACCCTATATCGAGCTTACGTTACGCATACTTGAGAAGCTTGGAGCAGATGTGGAGATCGAAGAGAACGATATGATAACAATATACTCGTTCCCCTCAGAGCTTCACAGATTCAGCATAACCACACCTGGAGACTATGCCTTAAGCGCCTTTCCTATGGCTATTGCAGGCATATCTGGAGATGAGATTATAATAAGAGGCTTCGACGACTCTTTAAATACTGTCGACTCAGAGATTGTAGACTATTTCAAGGAGATGAACCTGAAGGTGAGGAAGCTTGGAGACATAGTATATGTATCGTTTTCAGAGCATGTAGAGCCGGCGGAACTAGATCTCGGGAATAATCCTGATCTTGTCATGCCTATCGTCGCCGTGATGTCATTCGCAGACGGCGTATCTAGAGTTAGAAATGTTAGACATCTAGCATACAAGGAAAGTAACAGGCTGAGAGAGATCGCTAGAACGTTGACAAGCTTCGGAGTAAGTGTTAACATAGATGAGGAGAGAGGAGTCATAGAAGTGAAGGGTAGACGAAAACTTTCTCCAGCTATGATAGACTTACCTGATGATCATAGGATAGCTATGATGTGTAGCATACTTGGACTTGCCATAGAGGGGAGAACCATCCTAAGAGGAGCGGAGTGCGTGAGAAAATCATGGCCAGAGTACTGGAATGTTCTCAAGAAGCTTGGTGCAAAGGTGGATATACTGTCTTAAATGTTTCATTGACACTGCAACAATTACATCTTAAATACTTTGAAAAAGCATAGAAAAAGATTACTAACTGTGAGACTTGCAGAGCTATTATCTTCAAGGGACTTCGTAATAGCATGTCCTATACCTGTCAGAAATGTAGATATGGCCTTGGAAAAGGCAGAGAGAGCAGTAGGAGAGGGTGCAGATATTGTCGAGTTCAGGCTTGATTACCTGACAACAATAGAGACAGACGAGTATCTAGAGGCTGTGAAGAGGATAGTCAGCGAGTTCCCTGGACCCAAGATAATAACAATCCGCGAGAAGTCTGAAGGAGGATTCAGAGAGACTCCACCTCTGCTGAAAATTGAGACCCTATCAATGTTACAGAATATCGATGATACTTACGTAGATATAGAGCTTGAGTTCTATAAAAAATATATAAACTCGCTCAGAAACCTCTCATTTTCAGGACTAATAATATCTAAACACTATTTCTATGAAAGACCTACAGAAAGAGAGCTCACGATAACCTTAAACGAGGCGCTGAGAGTTCCAGGAGTCGATCTCGTGAAGATTGCGTCTATAGTATCGTCAGAGAAAGATCTTCTTGATCTTCTGAAGATAGCCCCACGAAAGGAGAGACCATATATAGCAGTGTTTCCAATGAGCAATAATAGAGTTTTTAGACTTGTTCCACCACTGTTGGGATCTAAACTCATGTTCTGCTCATTAGACGAGGGAACAGCACCGGGACAGATACAGCTCGGTCTATGTAACAAGTTTAGGGAATTTGTTGAAGACCTAAAGTAGGTAGTCTACGTGACTGCTCCAGAGATAATGATCTACTCATGTTTGTTCTATGTTCTTCTGTAATGTTCTCTCTCGGCTTAGTATAGTTCGGGCTTGTACTGTTAACGTGACTCAACTTGTTCTGTATCTCAATATTTTTGATCGTCAGTACTATTAGACTAGCGAGAGTTACAATAAATAGTATACATAGAAATACCGAGCTTAACGATATGTTCCTCCTAATTTCTTTAAAAAATTTAGATAACTTCGCAATATCGTGCACGCGTCTTCTTTTCGCCCTAGCTGTGACCGTTGTTGTGAAGGGCTTTCTGGAGTAGTGTCTTACATTTGGGAATATCTTCAATATTATGTCAAGGACGTCGCTGTTTAATCCATTCAATTCTCCACGGATTATACTGTATCTATCTATTTCAAGGTCATTAATAGCTTTTGTCCAAGATTCTGCTATCACTGTCTTTACATTCTCGTTTATCTCGATGCTCCTCTTTTTCAATTCTTCTAGCTCCTCTCTGATAAATGTTGATAATCTACGTACTAGTACGAGGTCTGTTATCACTAGTCTATACTTTCTATACCATCTTTTGAACTCCTCTTTCAGATAGTTGTCCTCAAGAAAGCTTCTCAAGTGATCTATGTTGACTCTCATATCTATCTATGCTGCTGAGACTATTAATAGAATTGAAAAGAGTGTATAATTTTCTCACTCTACAAAAACTCTCTACGTTGAGGTAAGTAGCATTAACTTGATGCTCTGGTACTGCTTGTCAGTTTGAGAGCTCCTCTTCTGAGGACCCAGCATGATGTGAGAATAGAGATGGAGAATGTTGCTGGATGTCTGCACGTGTGTTCGATATGTACGTCTAGGACTGTAGGTCCTTCTCCTATTCCTTGGATGCCAACATCTAGCTGGTTACACTTGTGGAGTAGCTCTTCCTCTAGCTTTGCAATCTTTTCCTCTGGTGATCGTTCACCAATCTTTCTTAGGTAGAGTGCTTTCAGGGCATTTCTAACAGCCGCATGCACCGTAGCTCCGATTCCTACTCCCACTACTAGGGGTGGACAGGAGTATCTTCCAAGTGATCTAACTATGCCTATCACAGCTCGTTTTAGAGATTCGAATCCCATGCTTGGGGGAACCGTGAATGCTCTACAAGGTAGCTCGCACCCTCCTCCTTTCGGTATGTAATGTATCTCCAGGTCTGTATGATCCTCGCAGATCTCGAACTCTATGTCAGGTATGCCTCTACCTACTCCTGTACCAGTGTTCTTATTTGTTACTGGATCCACAGCATTTGGCCTCAGAGGAATCTCTAGTGTTGCCTCTGCGACAGCTTCTCTGAGGATTTTCAGGAGCTTCTCGCTCAGTGGTATATTAGATCCTCTGAGTATAAATATGTGTGTTCCCGTGTCCTGACATATTGGCCTTCCAAGCTCCTTGGCTAGCCTCACGTTCTCTATCATGCAGTCGAGGATCCTCTCTCCTATCTCTGAGAGCTTGTAGCTACTTCTAATATCTAGTAAACACCTATATACATCATCTGGAAGGGATGTTTGAACATCAAATATGAGCTTCTTCACAGCTTGTTTAAGCTCGATCTCAGATAGTAGCAAGCTTCTTCACCTCTCTGAACGGCCGTTGCTCATCATCTCTTTAAGTACCTTCTTAAATATGCGGTAGTTGAGTGCTGTGTATGCATCATTATGAAGCCACGGGCCTCCTCATCTGTCGGGTACCATCCTTTCACGTAGTCTGCAAGCTCCTTATCGTAGCTTGCGTACTCGCTCCATCTTCCTAATGGTACGATGCCTCCCTTATATAGCTTGAGCTTGACTACTCCGCTTATCCATCTGTTCATCTCGTCCACAAGCTTCGATAACTCTATACGTAGAGGTTCAAGCCAGAGACCTGAGTACACGAGGTCGCTCCATGTCTGGTCTACAATGTTCTTGAAACGCCATTCATGCGGTGTATATACTATCTTCTCAAGCTCTCTATGAGCTTCCAGTATCGTAACAGCTGCAGGAGCCTCATAGACCTCTCTACTCTTGAAGCCTACAGTCCTGTTCTCTATATGATCTATCAGCCCCACGCCACAGCCTCCAGCAATCTTGTTTAACATTCTCACAATATCTATGAGGGGAACCTTCTCCCCGTTGACAGCTACTGGAAGCCCGTTCCTGAACTCGAGCTCCACTATGACAGGCTTATCTGGAGCCTTCTCTGGCGGCGTAACCCACTCTAGAGCGTCTTCTGGAACCGGGTTCATAGGATCGTCAAGCTCAGGTCCCTCTATGCTTCTTGACCATAGGTTAGAGTCTATGCTGAACCTCTTATGCTTCTCAGGTACAGGTATACCTCTGCTCTTAGCATACTCTATCTCCTCCGCCCTAGTCATGTTCCACGATCTCACAGGTGCGAGAATCTTTATATCTGGAGCGAGAGCCCTTATAACAGCCTCAAACCTTATCTGGTCATTCCCCTTCGATGTACATCCATGAGCTATAGCATCTGCACCCTCCCTCTTCGCTATCTCCACGACCTTCTCAGCTATCAGAGGTCTTGCTAGGGCAGTTCCAAGAGGATACTTGCCCTCGTAGAATGCGTTAGCCTTTATTGCTTGAGCAATATAGCTCTCTACAAACTCGTTCTTAGCATCTATGGTATAGTGTCTAACGGCACCGATCTTATATGCACGTTCCTCTATCTCTCTGAAATCATCCTCCTGACCGACATCTACCGTGACAGTTATGACCTCACAGTTGTACTTTTCAACGAGCCACCTTATACATACTGATGTATCGAGACCTCCTGAGTATGCAAGTACTATTCTAGAGATCTTGCTCGTATAATGACCACCTACGCCTCTATGTATCAGACTAAATTTTTAAGCATAATCTCATGAAGCTAGCAGAGTGCCGGAAGAATTCATAAGGGAGACACTTATAGATAGAAAGACTCTACTTATAGAGCCGTCGATAGACTTAACATACCTATCATCAGGAATGTTCGGAGGACTAGTTAAAAGGAGAGGAATAATCATAAGAACAGTAGATCCAGACTTTCATGTAGACAATGTGCGTGAATGGTGTCTAAAAAACGTTCTGGATGAGATAGGTAGAGAGGACTATATAGTACTGCTAACAGCGGTTGAAGTTGAAGAGAGAGTAAAGATAGAGGATAGAACGAAAGAAGGATATAGAGTTTCTCTAATATCGACGATTGGGTTCAGTCCTGTAGCATGTATAGAGAGGAAATACGTTTATACGCCACTTAAAGGAACAATAAACATAATAGTGCTAACAGATGCAGAACTCGCTCCTCAGGCACTTGTAGACCTATACAGGACAGTAACAGAGGCAAAGACAGCAGCCATCGCGGACACGTTGCTATCCTGCGAGAGCAGGCCTACCGGTACTGTAACGGACACAGTGACTGTTGGCGCTCCGCTAAAGGACGATGGGTTTCTTACATGTGGAGTTGCTACTACAGTAGGGAATTTAGCATCAAAATTGGTATATAAAGCCATATTATGGAGATACTTAGAATATTATAAGGATTACCTTTCAAATATAGATATAGGTAGACTTATAGATGATCTACTAATCAGAGAGCTGGTATATAGGAGACACATATTAAGGATAGTACTTAACAAAGATGATCGAGCTCGTCTATTTCGAAGGAACCTTTAACAATACATGAGGAGTCTGGAGGAACTATGATCTTCATGGAGCCTTTGCTATCTTCAAAATCGCTATCTTCGCACTTTATAACTATCTTATCATAGGATAATCTGAGGGATAGGTTATCTCTGTGGGTGGTCAAGCATATGAGGGTTCTGTAGCCTCTCGCATGTATTATCATCACATGCTCGTCCACTCTGTCAATCCTATATTCAGAATCTATCGTCATCCTCGCCTGGTCAGATACGACATAAACCGGAGACAGCGTGTATATGCGATCACAGCTCCTGAAAATTACAACAGGAATATTATTAATCAATAGAAGAAGCCACTTGAAGTAGTAGAACACATCGTGTACCTTAATTGATATAAATTTCCTATCAATTATCTCCAGGTTAGCTATTGAAAAAAGGATGATAGAGAGTAGTAGAATCTTCTCGTAGTTTGATAATGTTCTCTCAACTATCCTATTCATCACAGCTCTGGATAGGGAGTGAATGTGGTACTGGGATAGTATCCATAGATATGAGAGGTCTCGTATATATATGTTGGCCATGTCGATAATTGTCTTATATGCTCTCTTCCAGTCGAGCTCTCTCAACATGAGCTTGAGAACCGTGTTTGCTTCGCTTCTTATCAGGTTTTTCAGTTTCCTATACTCATCTGAGGATCTCTTCTCATCTTTTAACTCGAGATATCTCAGTATCTGCTTTTCAAGCTCCGTATGTGGACTATACACCACATCAATATTTACCTGTCTCAGTTTTCGCAGTATTATATAGTCTTCTAACGTCCTTGCCTCTACTCTACGAGGTATCTCTAAGTCCCGTAGAGCGTCATCTACACGTGACGATACGTGTAGCTCTATCATAGCTTTGATAGTGGCTCTATCAGGCTATTCTTCTCCACGAACTTTCCAGGACTCAGCACGGTATATGTACCTATCCTGCTCCCGGACCCTATTATTGATCCTCTCTTTTCAACCTCTCTTCCTTTAACTCTTCTCTGCGATCCTCCTGACACACTTCGTGTTACTACTCCAGGCTCGAGTATCACTCTCTCTCCAATGACTGAGCAACTTATATATGAGCTTCTTCCGATCGTTGATTCTCTGAGGATCACGCTCTCTGTTATGTCTACGTTTGATCCTATTCTCGATCCTTCCTCTATTACTGTGTAGTTTCTTATTAAGGAGCCGTATCCTACCTGTACTTCACGTCCAATATATACTGGGCCTCGTATTAGGACGTCGTGGTCGATGTATGCGTTCTCGTCTATTATGACGGGCCCCTCCTTGGCCTCTATTAGCGCTCTAGTGCTTATTTTTGCTTTTGGATGAATGTAAAGGCCAGGCTCCTTCTCTGATAATAGTGACGCTCTGGCTAGCGCAAGAAGGTCCCATGGTGTCTCTACTCTACACCACTCGCCAGACCAGTACGTCTTGTCTACTCTTGCACCCTTCTCCATGAGCCCTCCAAGGCATTCCCATCCAGCGTTGACTATGTCAGCAAGCTTCGTGCTCTCTGCAACGCCTACACCTGTCAGCACGAGGTCCGGTCTCTCCTCCCTTATAGTGGTTATCCCAGTTATTCTTCCTGTTGCAGGGTCGATGTCGAACGTCAAGAAACCGAGCGCGTTCTCACAGGGAGCGACAAGGACCGTTATGTCAGAGCCTGTAGAGGTATGATAGTTTATTAGTATCTTCAGCGCATCTGATGGTATATACACGTTTAATGGAATTATGACGTATGTTCCTGAGGGCACGTTGTCGACCTTATCTAGCACTTGAACGTTCTCCAAGTTCTCAGACAGCTCTAGTGTGGGAGCTCTCGTGTAAATGTAGACATCCACAACATCGAACTCCTCTCGTAGAAGATCCACGTAGTGCCTTATCATGTCTTTCCCGAGCACAGTTGGTACAGGATAGTCTGTGAACTTCTTCATCTCTATGGAAGGTTCCTCATATATGAGTAGAGCCCGGAGCTGCATGATTACTCTACCGTTACTGTCTTTGCAAGATTTCTAGGCTTATCTGGATCCAGCCCCCTCATGACCGAGGTATAGTAGGCGACTAGCTGTAGAGGGACTATGTATGGTATCGGCGCAATCCTGTAATCGATGTTCGGCATATCTATCACATAGTCGCAGAGTTTAGCAAACTTGTATATGTACTTTCTTGGTGCAAGAGCTATAGTGTATGCATCTCTTGCCCGCATCTCCATCACGTTGCCTACGATAGCTTCCACATAGTAGTCGTCTAGGACCACGAAGAACACTGGGAAGTCTCTCTCTACTAGCGCTATTGGTCCGTGCTTGCTCTCGCCTGCTGGATACGCCTCTGCATGTATGTATGCTATCTCCTTCAGCTTTAGAGCACCCTCCATGGCTATAGGGACTCCGAGTCCTCTGCCTAGGTAGAAGGCGTTTGCCCTGTTCTTCATATATCGTGCAAGTATCATACATCTAGCCTCGTGCATACGTATTATGCTCTCAGTCACCGTCGGCAGCTCACGGATCTGCCTGATAAGCTCACGGTACTCAGCCTCCCTTAATCTCTCAATCATGTACGCAAGAGTCAGACTCATTATCGTTAGAACCATTATCTGAGTAGTAAACGTCTTCGTTGCAGCAACACCTATCTCAGGTCCAGCACGCGTATACACAACCATATCTGACTCTCTAGGAATCGTGCTATCAACAACGTTCGAGACAGCTATGACTCTGCACCCCCTCTCCTTGAACGCTCTGACAGCCATCAACGTGTCTATAGTCTCTCCCGACTGAGATATCGCTATGAGGACAGATCTCTCGTCAACCGCGTTGATATATTTCCTGTACTCTGACGCTATGAACGTTGTGACGTCCGCTCCCGCGAGCTCTGTGAGAACGTAATCACAGACGAGCCCTGCATGGTACGATGTTCCCGCTCCTGTTATAAATATTCTATCTGACTTAGCTAGAAGAGAACATATGTTCCTAATGTTCTCCATCTCTATACCACTCAACGTATTTGACAGTGCGAGGGGCTGCTCATGTATCTCTTTCAACATAAAGTGAGGATAGCCTCCCTTGCTCGCCATGTCGACGCTCCAGGATATCACTCTGACTCTCTCCTTCCAGCTCACAGGTCTACCTTCACGTTCTATGTAGATCTCTGTCGGAGTTATGTACCCTATTTCACCATCTTTAAGAACTATCACTCTATTAGTATACTCTAGTACGGCAGGTATGTCACTTGCTATCATGTTCATACCTTCTCCGACCCCTATTATCAGTGGTGATGTCATTCTCGCGAAAAATATTTTTGAGGGATCAAGAACAGTTATGAGCCCTATGGCATATGTTCCGCAGAGCTCGGATACGGCCATCCTGAAGGCATCTAGAGGCTCTGATCCCGGTCGAAGATGCTCTTCGACGAGGTGAGCTATGACCTCTGTATCTGTCTCGCTTCTGAAGACGTGTCCGGTACTCTCTAGCTTCTCTCTAAGCTCGAGATAGTTTGAAATTATTCCGTTATGTACTACCGCTATCATGTCTCTACAGTCTGTGTGGGGGTGCGCGTTCTCGTCGCTTGGCTTTCCGTGAGTGGCCCATCTGGTGTGTCCTATTCCAACTTTTCCGTAGATCTCGTCGAACTTTAGTCTCTTGTTGAGCTCTGCTATCTTTCCTCTTCCTTTTCTAACTATCAGCGTCCCATTCTTTATCACTGCTATTCCTGCTGAGTCGTATCCTCTATATTCTAGTCGTTCTAGGCATCTTCTGATCATCTTTCCTATATTTTCAATTTCTAAGCATGCTATTCCCACTATGCCGCACACGTTTCTACGATATCTATGGATCTATCTACCTTATATAGATACTCTCTGTACACCTCCTCGGAATGTTTTTGAGTCTCGACGAAGGTACTCATAGACTGTGGGAAGCCTCGTCATCGACGAGAAATTGAAGAGTGTCTACAGGAAGTTCAAGGACATGTTCGAGAGAGAGCTTAACACACGCAACCTGATATACAGCTTCGACAGAGCATGGATAGCACTACACTGTATCGACATGTGCGTATATAAACACTACGTCGTGTACTTCTCTCTAGGATACAGAGATCTCAGAGACATGTGGAACAGGATAGCAGAAGAGCTCCTGAAAGAACTTGGAGCTCAACCTGACCCCAAGGAGGCCCTACGTACAGTGGTGAAGATAGGAGACAGAGAGATGAAGATGAGCCAGATAATAAACATGTTCCTAGTATGGTACTTCTCCGAACGCGAGGATCTATGTAGACTATATGTGGAGAACATTAAACACAAGCTTAAACTAATGAGCGACTATGCTAAAAAACTTCTAAGAGTGCTAGCACTTGATCGAGAGCTAATGACTGTTGGTTCAATAGTGTTTGACGAGAAGTGGCTTGGAGAACATTACAAGGACAGGATAAAGGAGGTATATGGTGAGGAGGAGGTCGATATGAAGAAGCTTGAGATAGCTGTCGTCGAGCTCAACAAGATCGGTCTCATAATGTACTGCAACATAGCTATAAGAGACTTCGAGAAGCTTGACGTTAAAGTGATAAATGAGTACTATATAGCTCCACACCTAGCTCCAATATGGAGAAACGTAGATAAGTATCTTGACTAGAGAGTAAGCAGCAAGTGATGACAGCTCCCGGATCAGAATAAATGAAGAGTTCACGTACCGTCTGATCAGAACCTCTGACCATCTTCATCGCATCTGCTACCAGCGTGCTCATCACAGCTATGAAAGATAATACGTTTAATACTTAACCTTTTCTAAACCACGTAAATGGATCTACTTGAGCTCACGTTAGACATAGCTAAGAGAGCTGGTGATCTACTGAGGAAGAGAGCTCTAGATCTAGGATCCATAGACATAGTAGCTAGGTCGCAGGACGACGTCACTCGAAAGATAGACCTAGAAGTTGAGAATCTGATAATAGACGAGATAAAGAGAAGAGAGATAGATAGCATAATAGTCTGTGAGGAACATGGGATAGTACGCACAAGCAACACCAACCCTAGATACATCTTCGTCGTGGACCCTCTAGACGGATCAGCTAACTTCGTCTCAAACTTACCATTTTACGCCGTCTCAATAGCAGCAGGTAGATATAGAGGAGATAGAACTATGATAAGAGACTTACAGGTAGGCGTGATCAACTATGTACCCAGAAATGTAATATACTACTCAGATAAAGAGACTAAGGTCTTCAAGATAGAGGGAGACGACATAATGTTCAGAGAGTTTCCTCACGAGAAACCAAGCTTCGTAATATATGTCGAGCCTCGTAACAGGGAGATGATGCTCGAGTTTTTGAGAGAGTTCTGGATTACGTTTCCTGACGTCAAGGTAAGGATATTTGGAGCCGCAAGCATAGAGATGATGCAGTCAGTTCTCGGAAAATTTACAGGGTTCATAGATGTTAGGAATAAGCTTCGTGTGGTAGACATATCTGCAGCATATGTATGCGCTTCTGTATGCAATGCTCATGCAGTTGATGTTAGCGGTAGGGATCTAGGTGAGAGAGTAATTCTTGAGCTTCCTAGGTCTAGCTTTGTCTTGTCGAGGTTTAACGATGTCGTAGATAGGATAGTAGAGATCTTCCACAAGGTTCTCCGAAAGTTTTAGTGTATACTTATGAGATAGGATACAGGAAACGGTATAAAAAACGTATACGCAGATAAGTACTCGATGGTCAAGATAACTCTAGACTACAAGTGTCCAATATGCGGAAACAATCTTATACTATTAGAGAAAAAGATGTTCGTTGAGATACAATGTCCACGGTGTGGTATAGGTCTTCGGGAAAGCAAGAGAGAGATAGAGAGAAACATGAAGGAGAGAGATAGACTGAACTGGAGCAACGTCATACTTCGGCTAGTGCTAGACTTCTATTACTCTACGCCAACTATCCTGAAAATAAGAGGAATATGTAAGTTTGACAAAGGTGCTCACGTACTTAAAAACATAGGGTAGACCGCCCATATCGACACATGCAGCGATCTCATCGATGTCATGTATCTTTCGGAGACACATGTAGTATATTGTGAGCACTATGAGGATGGGAGCGAAACCATGAGAGTACACTACCTCAAGAGGAAGATAATATATCTGGTGAAATATGGGAAAACGCTGACAGAGGTACTCGCTAACTATCCCAGATAGCTCACCGATGTAGGTATCTAACAGTTCTCTATAATCGATCTTAAACAGCCTTGTCTTAAAGGACACCATATCGTGAACTACGAGAAGAGAGCTCTCGATACTTAGCCCCATGTCTGACATCATCAGGTTAATAGTATGAGAGAGCTCTGGGTCTCTGAACATGTAGTTATTGTAGAATCTTTCAAGACCTCGCATTACTGTATCTCTAATACCATCTATCGAGGATATCTCCCTGTTTGACGCCTCTATAGTTGAGTCCTTTATACAGGACTGGAATCTGAACATAATATCAAGAATATCTCTCAACTTCCTGTCAGACTCTCTAAACATCTCTAATATCTTCTCATTAATCTCCTTCACAAGATAGAACTTTTTATATAACTTCGTAGTTACTATTCTGTCGCCGAGATCCAGGACTATGCTCTCTCTATCTAGTGATGGAACTATGTTAAGTATCGTGTCGTCACGCTCGACTATCTCTTTTATACACTTCTCAACGTAGCTCTGGTCTATCTCCTCTCTGTCTCTTGGATCGTTATGTCTCATATTTGGGCAATGGACTACATCAACATATATAGTGTCCTGCTCTCTTGAGTATCCCATGTAGAGGGGGTACAGTCTGCAGAAGGCGGGTCTGTCCTCATATATTTGACATAGTGCTCTTCCGTCTTCTCTTTTAAGGAATACGCACCATTTCTCACCTTCCGAGTCCTCTATTGGCTTCATTATTATCTTCGATACGTAGATGTAGTCTCTAAGCTCTATTGGAACTCTCAGTCCCAGCTTTCTTCCCAGCTGTCTTATCTTCTCGAACTCTCTTGGAGTAAGTTCAACACTTCCCTTACAACATGCACCACACATGTTGCATCTGAAGTAGTGTTTAACGTTCGATAATGTGATTATTCTCACGCAGAGTCTTAGTTTTGAGAAGGTTAATATTAGTGATGCTCTGGTGAACTGTTTATAAGGAGTGAAGACTGAAAGTTTAGGAGAAGTGAGCGAGAAAGACCTAGTAGAGGTAACTAGGGAGATAGGAAAGGAGATCAGGGAGTTCGCAAAAAAGATAAGCGAAGTACTTAATATGAGACTAGAGAAAATTCTAGATGCGCTCAACCTAGCAAGAGCAGCAGAAATAATAGACATAAAGATAGAGAACAACGAGATAATAGGGATAAGAGCAAGAGTACCTTCAGAGAGCAGACCAGGACATTACTACTATGTAACTGTCGGCTACTATGGCTACAAGTGTAACTGTGAGGCAACAATGTACAGAGGAAGGATATGTAAACACGTGCTCGCAGTTCTGATGCTGTGGAACGTGATAAACGTATTTAAGACCGGAAAGGCCCTAGATGTATATAGGATAAGATGGCTATATGATAGACGCCAGCAGAATACTGAGAGAAAAAGTGAAGGAGAGTTACGAGAAGATAGCCCAGATATTTAACGAGTCCAGAAGAAGACCCTGGCACGAGGCTCTCAGACTTGTAGAGATAGAGGGAGACACGGGATTGACAGTAGATGCAGGCTGTGGCTCTGGAGCTAATGCTGAGTACCTGATAAAGAGACTCAGGACGAGATATGTAGGTATTGATGTATGTTTCAACATGTTGAAGAATCTTAAGAAAAGATGCGGAGAAATCAACGTAATATGTGGTGACATACGTATGCTACCTGTGAGAGACAACATAGCTACCGTGGTGACATGTATAGCAACGCTTCACCATATACCATCTAGAGAGAATCGTATTAGAGCAATATACGAGATGTGCAGAATCCTGCGTAAATCGGGAAGGCTAGTATTAACAGTGTGGAGAGTTGAAAGCAAGAACAGAATCAGAAGATATATAACGTTGTCATCAGACTCAGACCTGATAGTTCCATGGAGCTGGAAACTTAACAATAAGGTTGAACGTTACTATCACCTTTACACGAGGAATGAGCTCAGTGAGGAGATACATAAGGCAAAGCTAATCTACAGACTTTCTATTAGAATAGTTGTATCATCTGTCCTAAAAGTAGGAGGATACTTAAATGATGTAGCTATGGTGCTAAGACTTGAATAGCGTCTCCATGATGTTCCTGAGCTCATGTACCACATCTATGCTTACCTCTCTCCTCACGATCCTACTTCTTCTAACTTGAACTCTACCTCCACTTATGCGGTCTTCGCAGGTCTTGAAATATTTCTCTCTGTAGAGTAATGTTCCAAAGAGCTCCCAATTTTCAATATCTTTTCTTATCTTCATAGCTATACATATCATGTCCTGAATATGTGGTGTATATTCTCTAGGAATCTTACCATAGATGTGGCAGAGCGACGATACGAAATTGTTAAAACCTGTCCTAACTCTATATAGTATGTATTTGAAAATTTCATCTATATTATATACTTTTATTATTCTAGAATCATAGAAGAGCTCTGTCTTTAGCATGTTCGTTGTTGCTGATGACGCTATTCCTGAGGATATTGATATTATTTTGAAATATCTTGAACTATATGGGCTGTACCTGAGGAAAAGTATGTTTATCTCGTCCGAGGTCACGTATCCTAACTCTGCTCCCATGTACCTCATTATTCTCTCAGCGGACATGAGAAGTGCCTCATGCACGGTTCTATCTCTAGGCCTCTGGAAACGTTGAAGTCTCTTGCCGAACTTGACTCCGTCTAGTCTCACTATGAAGGGAGGGTCGACTTTTTCTGATGTAATCTCTCTGTTCTTGAACATGTTATGAAGCTTTCCTATAGGTATGCTCATTATTAACGTCGTGAGAGCTCTGTCTGTTATGCTCATTGTTCCTCTATCTGTGGCATGAATATTCTGATTATCTCTCTGAGTATGAAGAATACACCTACCATGGCTATTATTGCTCCTATTATCGCTATTGTAAGATTTTCGTAAATATAACCTCCTACATAGCTTATTATTGTGCCGACTATTGCGATAATTATGGCAATTATGGTTTGTCTAGGATTTACATTAGCCATACTTTCAATAAATTATCTAGATAATAATACTTAATAATTACTCTAACAGTCTAAGAATTCTGAATGTCCAAGAAAACAGTAGGCATAATTATAGGCGTCATAATAGCCATAATAGTCATAGGTGTTGGAGCGTGGGTTGCACTTCACCATGCTGCGAAGAAGGTCGTCACTCCAACAAAGCCTACTAAGCCTACGACACCTACGGTACCTACATCGAAGCTCGCGCAGATAGAGTTCATGAAGTATGGGAACCTGCATGCATGGACTGTAGAGTGGAATCCATGGAACACGATGGTAAATGCTTGGATCTACGATTACGATGTCCTAAGTCTAGTTGCGGCTAATCCAGTAGTCAGGAACCCACTCACGGGAGACGTCGTTCCATTCCAGTGCAAGTTCAAGGTCATTCACGGTCCACTAAAGATAAACGGTTATGCATGGAATGGAAAGCTTATGAGATGGGTCAAGGTGAATGGAACGGCTCTGAATGCGGTTGTCTTCAACTGTAGGCTCAGCAGATGGCAGGACAATCAGACTGAGACACTATGGGACATAATATATGAGTACTACCTGAACTGGGAGTGGGCTAAGAAGTGGGTTCCGAACCAGACATTCTATGATCCTGTATATGCGTCTCTTGTTGCACCAACCTTCTTCCCAATAATCAAGGCTATAAACATATTAAACAAGACGGCATATGTAGTATATGTAAACTACACACATCCGTACTACGGTAAGATAGTTATAAACGCACTACTCTGGCCGTCCCTACCATGGCCAGAAGTCTATGCTATAGAGCTTGTCGCAGCAAGTGGAAAGGTAGCTGTAACAGACCAGACAGCATCAACAAAGAAGGTACCCTGTATAGATCTGAAGGACTACAGCTCAGTAGAGACGTACCTAGTACCTGAGCTTGAGAAGCTTGCTAAGGAGGGCACGGTCCCGCCAGCAATAAAGAACGCACCAGCCAGCTGGAAGAACATACTAGGAACTGTCACGCCAAGCGAGGCATCTAAGCTCTATGACCTTGTTCTAAAGTTCATAAATACGTACCAGCACGGCTGGATAGGAGATGGATACTACATGATAACTCACGTCTACTTCCATCAGAGAAAAGTCGAGCTTAAGGTATGGCCATACTATCCGATTCACGGAAAAGCCTTCGACTACATACTCAACAACGTGATGCATCTGAACGTCACACCGGTACCTGACGATGTATGGAAGTACAAGAAGATAATGATAGAGACCGTTCCACGTTCAGAGGCCGTTACCGAGGTTACATCAGGAATATTGACAGGATACTTGTTCAGTCTAAGCCCAACCGAGGCTGCAACACTGATATCAAAGGGGTATAGCAAGTGGCTAAAAGTATACGCACTAGGAAACGGATATGTGGACCTACTATTCAACCCTGCACCTCCAGACTCTAACGCCAAGGCAAACGGAATCTACTGTAACCCATTCGTCTATGCTAATGTCAGATTCGCATTCAACTATCTAGTAGATAGAAACTACATTGTGAAGCACATATATCTAGGATATGCTGAGCCACTCTACTTCATAGGAATACCACCACAGTACAAGACTGATTACCAGATAATAGAGCCAATAATATATAAGCTTGACCTGAGCTATAACTGGCAGAAAGGATGGAAGCTAATATATGACACGCTGAAGGCGCACGGCTACGTATACAAGAATGGCAAATGGTACTGTCCACTAAACACGACGGGAGGAAAGCTGGTTCCTGTAAAGATAATAGTTGCAAGAAGAATAGAGGACCAGAGAAGCGAGATAGGATCGTATGTGGAGAGCATACTGAAGAAGCTTGGTTTCGAGGTCATAGACAAGCCGATAACTGGAGAGCAGGCATATACGATGGTGTACGGTTCCAACCCAGCTGACATGAAGTGGATGATATACACAGAGGGCTGGATAGATACGGAGATAGAGAAGTACCACGACGAGAACCCATTCAGCTTCTGCGCAATGTACTCACTAATGCCAGGATGGGGAACACCAGGATACTGGCAGTACAATGCATCTAAGGTCTACATACCTGAGCTACATATGAGCCTGTACAAGGCAACATGGGAGCTTGAGAATGGAAAGTTCAGCTCACTCCAGCAGAGAAAAGAACTATTCTACTGGTCAACATACTACTGTACACTACAGGCTGTGAGAGTGTGGCTTGCAGCGCTGAAGGGAATATATATAGTGAACCCGAAGGTAAGTGGACTAGTACCGAACCTGTTCGGATTCTGGCACACGCTAAACATGTTACATGTCTACGTATCACCAACCTAGGGAGGTTCCATCTAATTCTAGGTACTTCAAATTTCCTTTCTTTGCTACCTGTTGTCTCTTATTCTACTATCTTCATAGGATTTGGAAATTCTTATATACTCCAGTAGACTCTCACTATTGAGGTTCCCTAAATGGTAAGCATTAGATATATAGCAAATCAGACTGTGAAGAGAGTAGTCATAGTGCTGGCAGTCCTGCTTATAACGTATTTCCTCATGTATCCACTGTACAGTAAGCTGGTCGTTGTAGAGGCATTTCAGGGAGCCGCTAGAGCCGTGAAGATGATAGCTGCGAAGAGGCCAGGAATAAACGTGAACGAGTACGTGAAGTTGATAGCATGTAACATGCTGAAGTACCAGTACCATTACTGCTACTCTCTCTGTGGATGTCACGCGCCAGAGATAGTTAATGAGCTCAACCTGTTAGGGTACTATCTGTGGTCCTTCCTAACATTCAACTTCCCTCAGACAAACAACGTGAGAGCATATCAGCAGCTAGGATTCTCAGGAACAAACACTGCGCAGATAATTGCTCAGGCGATAGCTAACACTATGCTTCTTCTCGTCACCTCGGCCATAGTGGGTATAGGACTTGCTCTGCTGGTAGGTCCATACATAGCATCTAGAAGAGGGTCCCTTGCAGATAATGCAATAACTCTATTCAGCATAACTACATGGAGCATACCAGCGTTCTATATCGCGATGATATTCATATACATATTCGCCTTCCAGCTGAAGCTTCTTCCACCGCCTGGAGTACCAAATCTGAGTAACCCCATAGATGTTCTGAGGCATCTCGTTCTTCCAATAGTGTCGCTTGCTCTGCTACATTTTGGAGGTGGAGCTCTAATAGTTAGAGCACTGATGCTTGATGTGCTCAGAGAAGACTATGTATTAACAGCACGTGCTAAAGGCGTACCTGAACGTAAGGTAATCTATGGCCACGCACTAAGAGCCGCGATGCCATCTATAGTGATAATGACCGCAATAGCACTAGCAGAGTCCTTCGGTGGAGGAATAGTCATCGAACAAGTATTTAACTGGCCAGGAATGGGATGGCTCTTCTGGAATGCACTACTGAGCCATGACATAGCTATGATACTCTCAGTCACCTATGTGCTAATACTTATATATGCTGGCGCTCTGCTTATGGCTGACATACTTGTGCTCATACTAGATCCAAGGCTGAGAAGAGGGTGAGATCATGAGCGAGAGAAGAAAACTCATAATCCAGATATTGAAGAACAAGAACGTCATAGCTGGACTAGTCTTCCTAGGCATAATATTATACATGTGCGCCCTAGCGTTTACCCAGTACTCTTGGGTGTTTACTCAGTGGTCAAACTTGACGTACTGGGAGACGTATTACCCAATAAATGCACCTCCATCATGGATATCGTTATTCACGGGAAAGACATATGCACCGTATATATTAACTAAGGTACAGGGAAATGGATCAAGCGTCTGCGAGTTCGACTATTATTATCACTATGATGTTCCACCACAGGATATAGAGTTCATAGTACATAAACCACAGACATTTGCTAAGACAGTACTCTACGTCATACTGCCAAATGGTGAGAAACTACCTGTAGATTACTCAATATCCTCATCCTCATCCGTGACGCTCGATATCGAGTCCGGAGACTACATTCTCAACATATTCCACATACTTATGCCTAGCCCACTAGTAACAGCAAAGCTCTTCGAGAGAGGTGGAAGAGGAGTCTATAGGTTCATAGTAGTTGTAGAACATTCAAAATGTCTAGACATGCAGGTCATAGTAAAGAGCAGCGTTTACGGTCTTCTCGGTACAGACAACGTAGGACGAGACCAGTGGGCTGGTCTTGTATGGGGTGCACCAATATCGCTAATGGTGGGACTGATAGCTGCCCTAGTATCGACAGTAATAGCCGTAGGCCTCGGAATACTTAGCGGATATCAGGGATTTATAGGTAGACTTCTCGGGAGACTAGGCAGAGTATTCATGAGCGAGAGCTTGGTCTGGTTCTACGACGTTATAATAAACTTCCCTGGTCTCCTGCTCCTGATGTTGATCTCTGTCGTCTCACCACCTGACCCACCTACAGTTGCCCTGATACTGGGCCTGCTTGGGTGGGGTGGAACTGCGAGAGTAGTGCACGTCATAGCTCAACAGACATCTGCGACACCGTTCATAGAGGCTGAACGTGCAATAGGTGCTACTGATCGTAGAATAATGTTTAAGCATGTATTACCACATGTGATGCCTTACGTATTAATAAGAACTGTTCTCTCAGTACCATCTGCAATACTATCAGAAGCTATACTAGCGTTCCTAGGCCTAACAAACCCGAACTGGCCAACATGGGGCATAATGTTAGAGAGCGCAGAGAGGGCACTATGGAGCGTCTACTGGTGGCAGTGGATTCCTCCTGGCATAATGCTCTCAATAGTGTGTCTAGCATTTGTACTAATAGGTAGAGGTTTAGAAGAAGTGTTAAATCCAAGATTAAGACACTTCAGGTGAGAGACCATGAGTAACATAGAGGTTCTTAAAGTTAATAATTTGAAAATGTGGTACTTTCTCGAAGACGGCTCGAAGGTACATGCAGTCGACGGAATAACGTTCTCAGTGTTCAGAGGAAAGACCCTCGGAATAGTTGGAGAGAGTGGTTCAGGAAAGTCGAGCCTTGCAATGACTCTCGTGAGAATACTTCCACTAAACGCTAGGATAGTAGAGGGAAGCATAGAGATAGCTACAGATAGAGGATTCGTAGACATAGTTAAGCTAAGTGAGCCAGAGCTACGTAGCAGGATAAGGTGGAAATACATCTCCGTCATTCCTCAAGGTGCCATGAACGCTCTCAACCCATTTATGAAGATTGGAGACCAGATAATAGAGGCAATTCTCCTCCACGAGAACATCTCTAAGAGAGAGGCCCTAGAGAGAGCTAAGAACATAGTCAAGTACGTAGGAATTGACCCATCTAGACTCGACTCGTATCCTCATGAGCTATCTGGTGGACAGCGCCAGAGAGCTGTCATAGCGATGGCTCTAGCAACGTATCCGAGAGTCATAGTAGCTGATGAGCCCACTACAGCGCTCGACGTGATAACTCAGGCACAGGTCATAAAGCTACTTAAGGAGCTTCAGAAGAAGTTTGATTTCGGTCTTATATTCATAACACATGACCTGTCACTGATAGCTCAGATAGCGGACTATGTCGCAGTAATGTACGCTGGGAAGATAGTAGAGTATGGTCCTCTAGAGAAGCTATACAGGGAGCCTCTACACCCATATACTAGGGCTCTGCTAGAAGCTATACCGAGACTATATGGCGAGAAACGCAGACTAAGAGGCATCCCCGGCACGCCGCCTGATCTCAGATCTCCACCTCCTGGATGTAGATTTCACCCTAGATGCCCATATGCTGACGATATATGTAAAAAAGAGGAGCCACAGCTTAAGTCAGTAGGTGATGGGAGATTAGTAGCATGCCATCTAGTAAGCTAGCCATGAGCGTGGAGAAGCCATTACAGCCACTATCGCCAGAGTATGAGGAATATGTTCTCAAGGATAGTGAGGCTCTACTACGAGTCATAAAGCTCAGAGTATGGTACCCACTTGTCAGAGGCATTGTAATATCTAAGAAGAAGGTCAAGTACGTGAAGGCCGTTAACGACGTGACGTTCACCATAAGGCAGGGCGAGATATTCTCTCTAGTCGGAGAGAGCGGGTGTGGAAAAACCACTCTTGGAAAAGCTATCGCAAGGCTGGTACCAATAACATCTGGAAGCGTAATGATGTATCTAGACGGTAAGGAGATAGATTTTGCAAAACTGAGCGACAAGGAAGTGAGACTACATAGGAAATATATACAGGTAATCTTCCAGGACCCCTACGGCTCACTCAATCCCAGACTGAAGGTACGTGACATAGTTGCAGAGCCCCTATACGTGTACGGCATAGCTAAGAAGAGAGAAGAAGTGGAGAGAATAGTCAAAAAGATGCTTGAACAAGTACAACTTACACCTCCAGAGGACTTCCTGGACAGGTACCCACATGAGCTATCTGGAGGTCAGCGTCAGAGAGTCGCTATAGCCAGAGCACTCATACTTAGACCTAGGCTCATAGTTGCTGACGAGCCCATATCGATGCTAGATGTATCGCTCAGAGCAGACATCCTTAACCTGATGATGGATCTCAAAGAGCAGTTCAACCTAACGTACCTGTATATCACGCATGACATAGCAACAGCAAGATACGTTGGAAACAGGATAGGGGTACTATACCTAGGCTTCATGGTCGAGATAGGTGATGCTGACAAGATAGTGTTCAGCCCAGCTCACCCATATACTAGGGCGCTCATAGCTGCAGTACCTACAGTGGATCTTGAGAAGAAGATAACGGACATACCTATTAGAGGCGACGTGCCGCCTAACCCTATAGATCTTCCTGAAGGCTGTCCATTCTATCCAAGGTGCATATATGCCAGAGAGAGATGTGCCAAAGAGAGGCCACCTCTAGTCAAGATTGATGAGGAACACTTTGTTTCATGTTGGTACCCTCTCTAACGCTATCTTCCGGAGCAAAATGTGTATGTACTTGCTTGATCTCAGGTATCCTTCTCATGATTATATTCTCGACCTCATGAGCAAGCTTGTGAGCCTCTTCGAGAGTCATGTTCTTATCTACTACTATATCGAGCTCAGCAACATAGTATCTCCCGAAGTCTCTTACACGCACTCTTCTAACATCTTTCACGCCTCTCACTGATCTAGCAATCTTCTCGACCTCCCTTGCAAGAGGTCTAACGCATCTGTCTAGGAGTATTGAGGAGGACTCCTTCATTATCTTTATGCCTTCTTTAACTATGAACGTTCCTATTCCAATGGCTATTATTATGTCTATGACGAATATCTTTGTAAAGTATATGGCATACATTGATGCTACTACAGCACCTGTCATCACCGCATCTGCAAGATGATGCTTAGCATCAGCCAGACATAGTCTCGAGCCGTATCTGACTCCTAGATATCTCGCAAAGAGCCACTGACCGAGCTTTATGAACGCTGTCAGAAGCATCAGTGGAGCAAGAGGAAGGAGCTCTCTAAGTACGGGATATGTACCAGATATGTACCTCATAAACGCCTCATAAATCATCCATGCTCCTATACCTGCAACAATCATACCAATTATGTTAGAGCCCAGGGCCACCGCTCTACCATGCCCATAGGGATGTTCCTCATCTGCAGGTTTCTCAGCTAGGAAGCTCATCCCTAGTACTATTCCCGAGGTTGAAGCATCTATAAGAGCATGTAACGCATCTACGAACACTGCAACGCTACGTGTGCTTACCGACACGATGTATCTGATGAACCATACGACTAGCGATATCAGGATGCCGACGATGCCTTCAACTCTCTCAGCCCATACTTGGTCTCTATCTCTCACGGTCAATAGTAAAGCCTCCTCTTAACGTTATGAAGATTACCTAACTGTCACAGATTAGAGAAGTACCTAACCTCTGTCCTCTCCTGACAACGCATGATCTCGTTGAGTGTCTTCTCAAATATTGTGAGAAGCCCTCTAAAACCTACTAGAGGTCTATCAGTTAGGACTATCTCATCAAAAGTAGGATAGAATACTCTGACAAGAACCTTATTATATCTGGACGATAGGACTCTCTCAAATGTTGAACCATATATAACATCTACGTCTCTTCTTACAACATTGTTAACGAACTCGTTGAAATCTATCTCGTAGAGGGTCTCAAATCTTGAGTTTTGGGTATAGAAGGGGTTTCTAGAACGTACGACAACGAGCTCTACAGGTAGTCCAAGCTCGCTCTCTATTGTCTCCGCCATGGGAAGGACTCTGGACTGGTCTCCTATCATGCAACAGGACAGTGCACCATACGTCCCATCTAAATATGTGTAACTATCTCTGACTACCTCTATCGCCTGCTCACGCTCTCTCTCTAGAGACTCAAGTCTCGGCACTTTACCTAGCTCTCTACAGGTCTCCTCTATCAGGATCTCCATGTTCTGGCCACCGTAGGGATATGGTACAACTATGTACGGTATTCCAAGCTCGCTCTCAAGGTATCTAGCCATAAGTATTCCGTCACCTCCTAACACAATATTGAGAGATGCCTTCCCAATGTTCTCCTCTATCTCTCTAAAGCTTGAGTACGGCACGACCACATTTATCTTCACATCCTGCTCTCTCAAGATCCTACAGATCTCATGTAGGTCCTGCCTCCAATGTGGAAGATCGCATCTGAACCCTATTATGTTGATGGCGTTAGGCTCCTGTCTGCTGCCTCTACTACATAGTCTTGCTATGGCTTCCAGCGTTTCTTCGTATGTTGTTTGTTCTTGTTTTGTGTATCCGTGTGCTTGTATGTGTATTATTCTTGATCTTACGTGGCTAGATACTTCACGAATAACACCATCAACATCATCACCCATAATACCAACAGCCGAAGCAGAGGCGACAATGATCAATTCTGGTCTAAGTATCTTATATGTATTCAATATAGCTCTCTTTAGAACATCCTCTCCACCTATTGCAAGATCCTCGTCTTTGAGGCCACTGTAGACTATGTTCATTCTTGTCTGAGGACCCGTCAAGCCCTGTAATGTGAGCATTCCACTATGACATCCTGGCCTGCCATGTATTATTACTGCACAGTCAGGCATGCCATATACGCTACGTACGACTCCCAGCAGACCGCAATCATGTATTGGGTCCAGGAGAGGCCTCTCTTTACCTCCTCTCATTTTCTCAACCTGTTGTACAGGAACGTTGTAGCTATCCTGTCCCAGTAGTCTGGAAGACCTGGATACGTCTCGCCTAGCTTAAAATCGTATAGTGAGGCCCTAGGAAGGTAGCTACCTCTCGCATACTTTAGGATAGTTCTAGCAAGCTTGAGAGATGCCTCGTAGCCTAGCGTGACATGCTGCCTTATCTTCAATCCCAGGAACCTGCTTGATAAGGCCTTGATTCCCATTCTATGGCATAGGTATGGCTTGGAGACTATCATCAGGTCAACCTTCCCTCTAACTTTATCACAAGCCTCGTCCACGCTTTCGTCAACTATGAGCTCAGGATCAGATCCATATCTTCTAAATATCTCAACAATGTTTCTTAGTCGATCCTCTATAGCCTTCTCTGATAATCCGAACGCTCTCATATGCTTTGTATAGTATATGACATGAGTTACCTTCACATTGAAGTCTCTTGCTAACGTTAACGCTACTCCAAGACCATAACTATCCACACCTATCCTGATCTGTGGGATCTCTCTCCTCATTCTCTCAACGTCCTCGCGATAGGTCTGGTCCAGTCGTCTCAGAGTAGACTCAACCTCTCCCTCAACTCCAAGCATCCTCCCAACATCGAGACATACTTTCCAGAAACCTGATATTCCTGAAGGATATGCCCTATCCAGATCAGCCTCCTCAGCTCTAAACAGATGATACTCCTTAACACCATACCTATCCCTAAGGTACTCACACCAGAGCTGTCTATACGGACTTATGTTCATCTCGACCCTAGCCATATCGAGAAGATCTGCAACACGTGTTCCCTGGAAATACTGATGAAGAACCTTCACACCAGAGCTCTCAAGTACGTTAACAAACTCGTCAAGCTCGCCAACACCATGCACACCTAGGACTTGAACGTTGATGCATCTCTCAAGATAGGCATACTCTCTAACAACCTTCGTAACATACTGCTCAACTATACTATAAAACACGTCTTGAGACCCCACAGGCTTCATCTTTCCGGCCTTGTTTCCTGTGCTGTATATTATTGGTGTTTTTAGTTTTTGTTTGAGTTTTTGTGTTATTGTTTCTATGTCGTCTCCTATCATGTCGCTTGTACA
>JAADER010000054.1 GCA_013153275.1 Thermoproteota archaeon | reverse complement strand
ATCTTGGGCCTATAGTTGTTGTAATAAATCCAACATATGCGACCCAGGAATGGACCTTCAAGATAATAGACGCTCTAGGAAACGTCCACGTCTTCACTCTAAAGAAGCTTGTAAATTCGAGAACTAAAGTAGTTATAGACATGTTGCTTCTCTGGGAAGACACTTGGCATCCTGGAATCCTAAAGGAGATCAAGGAGGGACGCTATAACCCGGACTATGTCATAGACAACTGGCTGGACTCTATAATAAGGATAACAGTGTTCACAAACGATACCATACGCATCCATGTGCTATCTGAGGGTGGAGCTTGGATGCATGCGTTCTTCTTAGACCCACCACAACCATCGTCGGTTAAGAGCTTTCTTGAGCAGGAAGTTCCTAATGACGTGCTGAAGGCGATATCAGCCATAAAGAACGGGGAAGGCTATAATAGTCCGCTAGGTCTCAAATACATAAAACCATATTACAACGATATACATCAGATATATTGGGTGCCTACAGGAGAGCTAGTAGATCTAAGTCAGATATCCTGGCTATGTAACCTGGACACAGGAAAGTGTGTGAGCAGGTAAGGTTAGCTCCATCTATCTATATCGTTTATGAACCATGCATCTAGGAGTAAGGTATATATACTACAATCTGTAACTTGACTATGTAAACTTATGGTAAAACGTATGAGAAATAGCAGACTTGGCATATCGTCTATAGCTGTATGTGTCATAATCACGGTCGTGATCATAGTAGCGGCGGCACTGTTCTACATATATGTGTTCCGCTTCACAGAATCTCAGACATCGACGAACGTGGGAGTAGCAGAGATAGTTGGGTATAAATCTGGTCCTGGATATGTAGTGATATATGTTAAACCATCAGAACCAATGACAGTTCACGAGATTCTTATAGAGACGCTCAGCGGATCTCCAGTATGTGTAGAATCGTTTCCAACAGGTCTCAAGCTCTCTCCTGGCAAGGTAACGGGAATACCCATAATAGGTGCACTACTACACTGTAATAAGGAGCCTCCTCGTAACGCACTGATAGTGATACCAGGATCAAACACTATGCTCTTTGCAGCAAAAACTGTTGACCTCTCATCAATAACAACTAGATACGAGGGTCTGAGACTTGCTGTGTTTGTAGATCAGAGCTCAAAGAGCTCAGGAAGCATGGATATAAATCTGGAGAGTGACGTATGGCAGATATTTCTTGCATATCCTCTAGCTAGGATAACCTATGTTGGTGGATCTGGAACATATGAGAGCTATCCAATAACAGTGCTTCCTCTAGGCCAGAACTCGCTAGATGTAGAGAAGATGTCGATATATGATAGAGAGACTCTAGGCCCGTTTGTCATCGCTATAAATCCAACGTTTGCTACAGATACATGGACGTTTAAGGTCATAACATTATCCGGTAGTACATATACGTATACGCTTCCTAAGCTTGTGAACGATCGTAATAAAGTTGTCGTAGACATGTTACTGCTTTGCGAGGATACTTGGTATCCTGGGGTTCTTGGTGCTCCAGTATTACCTAGTTCGGTGTTGGATAGCTGGAACGATATTGTTATAAGGATAACAGTATTTACAAATGATACTGCACGAATACATGTGATATCAGATGATGGACAGTACATACATGCCCTCTTTGTAGAGCCTCCTAACCCCTCATCTAGCACAAGCTTTGAGCCCTATGCTGAGGATGTTGCTAGTGCAGCGCAGGCGATACAGCTGGGAGAGAACTACGTGAGCAAGTACAATCTTCAGTACATTAAGCCGTACGACTATGTTAATACTGTGTATCTGCTTCCTGTATGGGACACTTCTCACCAGACCGTAGATATCACAAACTACGTCTGGCTATGTTATCTTGATACTGGAAAGTGCATTCTAAGGAAGCTCTCGTAAGATTAAAAAGTCTCTGTAGGAAATCTTTTATAGTTAACTCAGTACTCAGTCTCTACCATGTGCCCTCAGGTAAAGGTTAAGGATCTATCACTTGCTGAGCGTGGTCGTCTTCAGATTGAGTGGGCTGAGAGACACATGCCCGTTCTATTAAAGATAAGGGAGAGATTTCAGAGGGAGAGACCTCTCGAGGGTCTTAAGATCGCTGCGAGTCTTCACGTAACCAAGGAGACTGCTGTTCTAGTTCGAACTTTAGTAGCTGGTGGTGCTTCTGTTGCTCTCGCTCCCTGTAACCCACTATCTACTCAGGATGATGTTGCTGCTGCTCTTGCAGAAGAGGGGGTATACGTATATGCTTGGAGAGGTATGGATGAGAGAGAGTATTATCATGCTATAGGTAACGCTCTCTCGATAGAGCCTGACATAACGATGGACGACGGGGCTGACATAATATCGACCTTCCATAAGCTGGTTCTAAAGATTGAGGATGAAGCTACAAGATTTGCTAAAGAGTTCCTTGGCGAGCGAGATTTTGAGAAGATGATCAGCAGAGTCATAGGAGGCACAGAGGAGACTACGACTGGCGTGATAAGGATAAAAGCAATGGAGCGTGATGGCGTCCTCAGATATCCTGTTATAGCTGTGAACGAGTCATATACTAAGTACCTGTTCGATAACAGGTATGGTACAGGCCAGTCGACATGGGATGGTATACTGAGAGCAACAAACATACTCGTGGCTGGGAAAATAGTTGTTGTTGCAGGATATGGATGGGTCGGCAGAGGAGTAGCAATGAGAGCTAGAGGACTCGGTGCTAGGCGGGTAATTGTCACTGAGGTGAATCCACTGAGAGCTCTTGAGGCCGTGATGGATGGGTTCGAGGTCATGCCAATGATAAAGGCCGCAGAGATAGGAGACATATTTATAACAGCTACAGGAAACATGAAGGTCATAAGGAGGGAACATGTTGAGAGAATGAAGGACGGTGCAATACTAGCAAATACTGGACACTTCAACGTCGAGATATGGGTACCAGATATAGAGGAGCTAGCAGTATCTAAGAGAGAGATAAGACCTGGAGTCACAGAGTACACTTTGAAGAACGGTAGAAGAATATACCTGTTAGCAGAGGGAAGACTTGTCAACCTTGCCTGTGCAGAGGGACACCCAAGCGAGGTCATGGACATGTCGTTCGCGAACCAGGCACTTGCAGTCGAGTACCTAGTTAAGAATAGAGGGAAACTTGAGAGAAGAGTGTACAAGCTTCCGGATGAGCTCGATATCTCTGTCGCTAAGCTGAAGCTGGAGTCCATGGACATAGAGATAGATGAGCTTACGGAGGAACAGAAGAGGTATCTGAGCTCTTGGACTCTAGGAACCTGACCCGGATCTACGCTCCTTGAGGAGCATTATTGCTTCTGCAATGTCACCCTTTGTCTCCTCTAGAACTCTCATAGCCTCCTCACGAGTGCATCCAGTCTCCTGTACCACGAGCTCAACATCCTCGTCCGTGTATGGTTTTTTCTCCTCTCTAGCTATAAGCATCTCCTGTCCAGAGGTAGGAGCTGACTGAGGCTTCTCTTCTCTCCTTATCGTACTTGCCTGTGCCTGTATCTGAAACACTACTAGTCCACCAATGTTCATCTTTGCTACTGCTGGAGTGTCTATTACTAGTCTTGTACCGTCTCTAAATACTATCTCGACCTTCACCACATTTGGTACCTCCTCAAGCTTGAGGTTGCTTATGTCTAAGTTCTTAAGCATCTTTCTGAGCTTCCTTGGGTTAAATGCACACATCTATAGTTACATCACATGTTGAATATATAAGCATTCTATCTTCTACCTCTCGCAAGGAGAAGAGTCATCACTAAGAGACTAAGTGCACCTATAGAGATCAGTGACGTACTTACAGGGATCCTAGCTTCAAGCCTCGTGAACATGAGTAGAGAGCCGATAGCTATGAAGGATAGGAAGATTAGAGTCAGCAACGAGGTCAGGAGTAGGCTGGTCACGGAGCCTATCACGGGCACCCTCTTCAAGGTCGCGATCTCTCCTATGGCATACATGTTCTCTATCACTCTGCTCATGATCAGCATTATTGTGCTAGCAACACATAGTATAGAGACGTATATGAGATCTCGAGGACTCACATAGAATCCACGTAGTAACGTCCCTACTGCACCTGCGATCGTGCTGCTTGCATAGCCGAGCTTCACTACCGCTAGATATGTTATAGGAGAGTTCAGTGCTAGGACTATTATGCACATTATAGTACATACTAGAGGTCCAAGCCTGCAGGTTCTAGAGATTATGGAGTACATGACGAATATCAGCGAGAAAAATATTGATGATGCTATAAGAGGACTGACTCCAAGTCCTATACTATACTCTGCAACATATGTGAAGAACCTTAACATTGGTACTATGGTTATCAGACATGATAATATGACTGCGGAAACTATCGAGACCACTACCTGTAGAAGAACTATCAGGATATTATCTAGCTTATACGACATGTCAACATGTAGACGAGCTCTCCAACTCTCGATCCTGACTTATGTAGTATAACTTCTACACCTCTTCTTCTCAGATACTTCTGAAACGCGAGCTTATATATGAGGTACATGTCTACCGCACCTTCAATATACATGTCATGTTCCATAATCTTTGACACTTCGAAATCAACTACTATCACTCTACTCTTCAATACCTTCCTAATATTCTCAATACTTCGCACGGTTCCTGGATCTATATATGTGAGAATTATAGAGTAATCGATACCTCTAATCTTCAGATTCTGTACAGCTGATATCACGTCCTGGCCCTCTGTCTCTCTATTTCTGAGGTCTACTATCTCTCTATATAGTCTCACATAATCTCTCACCCCTCTCACTCTCACAAGCTTGCCAGAGTATGGGTGCATCACCGTGATTCTACATCCCTTTCTAAGTAGTATACGCATGAGTGAGAACATTACTGATAGTATCTCTTCCTGAACGTTTACTCCTGAGCCTTCAATTATGGTTCTCCTTGATAGGTCCGGTACGATTAGTATTCTAGATATGCTTTCCTTCTCATACTCGTTGACTAGAGGTATCTCTGATCCTACTCTCGCCGTAGCTTTCCAATTTATGTTCTTTATAGGATCTCCAGGAACATACTTTCTTATCTCTCTAAACTCTGTAGATGCTGCACCTATCATGAGCCTGGACACATGTAGTGGCTGAGTCCTAGCTCTGAGTGGGCGGATACGGGGGCCATGTAGAGGCTGTACTATGTAGGGCACTATGGAGACTTCTATGCTTTCAGTGTTGGAGAGTCTCTTAGGTCCTCCTATTCCGAAAATGTGGAAGCTCTCTATCTCCTTGACTACTATCTTGCAGTTTCCTGTCTTTCTTGCTCTTAGAGTAATCTTATAGGAGAGCTCTACTTTTCCTAAACCTTTAACTATCATGAACGTTGTTCTTCCCTGAACTAGTTCCACGTTCTCGGGAAGCTCTATCCTGACAGTTATGAGGCCTAGCCCAGAGTCTGACAACACTCGGACATTTAGATCGAATATCTCTCCAACCCTGTACTGAGCCTTCTCTGACACGAGCCTCACTTCTGCCCTTGGTCTGGGGATTATGAGAGACATGAACATGCATGCCAGGACGCCAGATCCAGCATAGACCATGTACACGTTCAGCAGTGCTGTTCCCAGAATCATGAGTATCAGGAACAGTGACAGACAGTGACCTG
This sequence comes from Thermoproteota archaeon, assembly GCA_013153275.1. Classification (GTDB taxonomy): domain Archaea; phylum Thermoproteota; class Thermoprotei; order Thermoproteales; family Thermocladiaceae; genus JAADER01. The sequence continues at coordinate 20,714 of JAADER010000054.1, read as the reverse complement.
TCAGGTCTCTCGTCAGTAGAGACCTTATCCTGCTAACGTACTTCTCGATGTCGGAGAGCTCTTTAACGGACATTTGAGACCTTGGGTACGGGAACCTTCTTCACGCATTCGACAACTATATCTTCAGGTGATACCTCTTCAGCATATTCGGGCTTGACTATTACTCTATGTGAGAGAGCCTCCCTAACTATGAATAACACGTCATCCGGTATCACATATGTTCTCCCAAACATGAACGCTATTGCCTTGCTGAGCTTCATTAGTGTTATGGCTCCACGTGGGCTCGGTCCCGCCAGCACTCTGGGGTCCTCTCTTATCGTTCTAACTATGTTCGCAATGTATTCTAGTATGCAATCGTCAACATATACATATTCTTCCACTATCATCTGAAGCTTCAGAAATCCCTCTCTCGTGACTGCTGGCATCACGTCCTCTGTAGGATCATCCTTCTTCCATGCTATCCTCCTCTTAAGTATCTCTACCTCCTCCTCCACCGAGCGTGGATAGCCCATGCTCATCTTTATGCCAAACCTGTCTAGAAGAGCTTCTGGAAGAGGATAGGTGCCCTCCATCTCTATAGGGTTCTGAGTAGCCAACACCAGGAATGGTGGATCGAGCTTGTATGTTCTTCCCTCTATAGTAACCTGTCTCTCCTCCATCGCCTCTAGAAGAGCGGCCTGGGTCTTTGGTGGCGCTCTATTAATCTCATCTGCAAGTAGAACATTCGTGAATATTGGTCCCTTAACAAGCTTGAACTTTCCCCTGTTAGGCACCCACACCTTCGTTCCTATAATGTCGGCCGGTAACAGATCTGGTGTAAACTGTACTCTCTTAAAGTTGCATCCAATAACTCTAGCGATTATCTTAGCGAGAAGAGTCTTTCCGAGTCCTGGATAGTCCTCGAAGAGGACGTGGCAGTTCGAAAGAAGTGCAGCAAGTATCTTAGCTATGGTCTCTGGGCGAGCTACGAAGTATGAACAGATCTGTCCTACTATCCTTCTCACGTATGAGAGGTAGCTAGTTATGTTGCTCTGCATGTCTTCACTATCGGAGTAAGCTCATGTACCTGTTATAAGTATGTACTAGCTGCTTTACGAGATGTCTACGAGGAAATACGGCGGTGTCAGAGAGGAGTAGGATTAGCAGAACAACGATAGGGAGTGCATATACTGTTGCGTAGACTCTAAAGATAGCCGATAGAAAGGGTATAGCTATGAGGAGAACTATAGCTACCCTACTTATGACACCGGCAGGAGATATCTGTGGAACGTTTCTGAGAATCTGGCTCGATATCTTTTTAAGCTGCTCTTCTGTTGTTTTCTCTCCCTTTAATATGTCCACTACAGCTTTAACTAGTGCGAGCCTTCTCACATAGTTTCTATATTTTATCATCTCTGTCTGCCATCCTAGGGAGAGTGCGGGTGCCTTTAGGTCTGAGTATTCCTCAACTATCTTTATAGCTTTCTCAAGATTGTTAACATTATCTAGAAATCTACCTATCTCGACTATAGAGCATAATAGTGGAACCTTGTTACCTGTCTCTAGGAACTCTTTCATTCTCTTATATACTGTCCTAGATAGAGAGTCGAGTTTAAGCTCTATAATTTTCTCAAAGGGGCTAACATTCTCGATTATGAGAGGCCTCTCGCCTCTAAATAGGACATTAATAATTATGAGACATATGGACAGTATGAGAGATATAGCAAGGGCATCTAGGACATATCCGAGAAAAGTTTCTCCTCTTCTAGCCAGCGCTAGTGCAACATGTCTAATAGTGAACATATATAGCGCAAGCATAGATAGAAGAAGCACTGCTAATGCTATGACTGGCCCAACCTTTCTCATGCTCTCCCTCTTCTCAGAGAGCGCTGCTATCATAGGTATTATAGATGGGACATATAGCACGTATGATAGGTTGCCGAGAGCTCTGAGAAGAGCTGGAAGTATGAGAGTTATCGATGACGCATATATTATTGAGCTTGAGAACATATTTGTTAGATAGCGATCAAAATTTATAGATACCGCATATAGAATAGATACTGCCACTATACCTGCTATGAAGGCACATACATATGGTGCTGCCACCACTCTTGAGAGCGCTATGTAGATCACTATCGATAATGCTGATGCAGCGGCAATATTGGTAATTAATCCTAATATAAGCGCAACCCTCTCCCTACCTGACTGTACACATATTAGAGAGACTCTCTCTAGAAGCACAGCGAGAGCTGCCATGCAGGAGGTAGCAATTACAGGAGCATACAGTGCAGATAGGGCTCTCTCTAGACCCGTATTATGTACATAGTATGCAAAGTTCTCTAGAGCCCTAAAGATTAGCAAAGGCACGACTACGAATAGCAATGCTACTAATATTCCTCTCAGTGCTAGGTCAACTATACTATGTCTGCGGTACACCCGCGAGATTATATTTACGATCTACGTACTTTATAAGTGTAACGAATTCTAAAAATGTTCTCCGATCAACTTCCACCTTAGCATACGTGACACGTTCATGGATTCTCACTATCTTATTAGCTATCTTTGAAGGAACACCCTTCTCTACAAGCCTTGAAGCTATCTCTCTAGGAGTAAGATACCTAGAGTCTTCACCTAGAACCCTTCTTACCACCTCGTCAAATATTCTCCCTATCTCAGACCTGTAATTCACTACCCTTATATATGCCTCACAGATCTTGATACTGTTGACGTAGAGCTCTATCCTGTAGGTCCCCTCCTCACTTATGGTCACCTCGTGTACCCTACCTGATCCTGTATATATATTATCTATCTTGACAACTATCTCACTATCAGGAACTGGCTCTTCCCCTCTCCTTGCATCTACCTCAACTCTGAGAGGCTCATTTATTCCCCATACTGGAGGCTCGTCAGGTCCTATGTTGACTATCTTTATCAGCCCTCTAACACCGTGAGCCCTATCTACTCCGTAGAAGACTAGAGCTCTTCTTCTCCTCTTTGTCAAATATCTCACTGTTCTGAAGGCGACAAAACAAGCTATTCCTCCTATCACCATATATGTTACTAGAGGTATCATAAGAAGTACTAGAGGTATCCTTATGCTCTTATACGAACCTACATAGAAATTAGCAAGAGGACGCACACGTATTACAGGACTAGTATCAAAAAGAGAGACTGCTAAACTGAACGTGCCATCCCTCGATCTAGTGCAGATATCTCCTACACATACTAGAGCTCTGACAGGTCTCTTAGAGAACTTGTCTATGACCTCTCCCTTTATCATTACCTGAAACGATAGTAGGAGAGAGATAGTGTATGTTATATGTATGTTCTCTAGCTCTGCTATAGAGACTACCTCTACTATTGTTGGCGGGAAAGATATACATTTAAGATATATCGGCTGAAGTAGAGGAGGGTCCCTCAATACCTGAGGGATAGCACCAAGTAGCGGGATCGTCTCAATATACGGTATAGGTCTCACACAGGTTACCACTCTTAATGGTCCTAGTGGGAGATCCCTAAGCTCTATGTTGATTCTACTTTTCATGTTTGTTCTTATACTTCTGACTGTAGTACCGTTCTGAGAGATGACGTATATATATGATCCGTATGTTACTGTAGAGAGGTTTGTGAGACTTATCTGAAGGGTCGCTGATGGGAAGCACATGTACGTGTTATCTCTCCTTGTGCAGTTTTCTGCTCTCACGGTCATGTTTACTCTGTATACTCTGATAATGATGTTGAAGTAGGAGTAATCTCTAGATCCCGGATACCTTACAAGTACTGTACATGGTTGTAAGATATTTTTCAGAGATATGCTGAGAGTATCATCATATCTCTTAACTACATACTGAGGAGCTCCGTAGACTCTCACGATGGCATCTCTCACGATCTTCTCGCTAGATCTAACTCTCACCGTCAGGTTTGTGCTGTTCGTTATACATATTAGGGCTATATTCCCTAATAATGTACATGATGCATCAATACTAACTCTAACCATGGGTCTCTGAGTCACGTAGATGTATGGGTCAGTACTCGAGTTAGCGTACAGTTCTGAACCCTTAAACACTGCCTTCACATAGTAGAGCCCCACCGGCTCATATGGCGGTATGCTACATGTTACTATGAACGTGCCGTTTATGAGCGTCTTCCCTAGACATGTTGTTATCACCCTGCCTTTCTTATGAGTCATTACGTATATGTACACTGTCTGGTTAGGTACAGGTCTGCCTTCGTCATCTGTGAGTACTCCTTTCACTATGAATGATGATCCAGGAGCTATATAGCGTGGATATATGCTCTCTACTCTTATCATTGTCCTAGCCTTGATCAGGAGTTTCAGACCAATCGACTCTGAGATCCCGCTTGACGAGACTGTCATGTTTAGAGGATATGATCCTAATGGTGCTCTGTCTCCTGCGTGTAGGCATATTCTAACATATTTTATCAGATATTTACCTGATGATTCTAGATTTGCTCTATAATATACATCTCTAGGAAGTCCGCTGAGAGTAACTTTATAATGCCTTCCAGGTAGGTAAAGCATGTATAGACCTATTCTGAAGCATCTCCATCCGCCTCCTCTAACTATCACCAGCGTCCTGTTGCTGTGACTCATCTCTCCCAGCACGAGCAGAGCCAGAAGAGGCTGATATGGAAGATCAACCCATAACCCATTCTCTATAGGAACGTAGACCTGAGGCCACACTACTATGTTACCCCTTATCAATCCTCCATTCATGGAGAGCGGTGTCTCAAATCCTACCGCAAGACGGGCAGGTATGCCTCTAGCTCTGAGAAGAAGCACTACAAGAGTATCAGCTACAGTGAAGTACTCTCTCATTGTTGGTAACGTCACTGTGCTGTTCTTCAGCACGTTCTCTATGATGTCTGGCTCGGTTCTAGATCTCGCATTTGATAGTAGAACAATATAGTTGAGATTATGTATAGCATAGATATATACCTGCTTTAACACGCATAAAAGAGTTCTACATCCACTAGTTATGTTCTCTACAACCTCTCTTAGAAGTCTCTCATCTTTCTTAGGAACCTGTAAGTAGATGCTTGGTACATTCAGATTATCATAAACTTTCAGAGGTATGTTGAGAAGGTACGGTAGCATGCTTCTCCCAATGCGCACAGACTCTATTGTGAAGGAGGTTTCATCATTGCTCATTATCTCGTTCGACTCAGGGTTGATTGCTCCCGGAAGCGTGCTTACTGCATAGTCTATGTGAGGAACATACTTCAGAGGGATGAATAGTTTGATCTGATACTTAATAGGAGGGCCTTCTATGAATCTATCCTGAATAAGAGTGCTCAGCGTGTATAGCTCGTTACATGGGTAGCTTGGTACGTTCTTCCTTATCCAGGTATTGTTTGGTAGATAATAGTCTAGATATGTTACATATAGTTCATATATTCCTGGAGAGAGATCTCTCGCCTTTACCTCTCCTACGATGACGCTCTCTCTCGAGCTTATGCGAGTTACGTCCAGTCTCGTTATATTTATCCCGTACCTGTTCGCGGTCCTGTTTCTAAGCATGTCTAGGTACTCTCTAACTATTCCCGGAGTTGCGTCAACTATCACCCATCCTATTCCTGGAACATATACTTGCGACCATGCGTGAGCATAGATCAGTTTTATTTCCTGATACTCTGAGTATGGACTTCCTATGAAGCCTGCTACTAGTCTTGCAGGTATTCCAAGGCTTCTCAGTGTGAGCACGAGGAGGGTGTTTGCTTCCAGGCAGTTTGCCTCTCTTGAACGTAATATATAGAGTATAGGATTCTCGTTCTGAGGAATCTCGACATATCTCACGTATCTATAGTGCATGTTTATGTAGCTCAGTATCCTATAGATCACGCATCTCAGAGTCCTACAACTACTGATGAGCGGTAGAAACTTCTCTCTTAGAAGCTTCCGAGCTGTCGGATCTATCTGAACATATATTCTCAATTTTGTGCTAAGGTTCTCATATTTAGATAGGGGTATGTCTAGAGCCTTGTAGAGGTTTATGTGTGGAACGTAAACGCATATGCTATACTCCCTTAGCCCAATATTCTTCAACATATTTGTCCACTCATCATATAGGTATTTTCCACCTCTAGTTAGAGGTCTAACGATGTATGGATATCCATTATGAGGTAGATAGTTCATATTTAATACCAGTTTCACAGAGTAACAGCTTGTAGTACATACACCATATGGACATCTCGAGACCAGTGTATGACTATATGTTCCTGAAGTATCTATCTGCCAGACACCGTCTCTGAACGTTGAGTATGTTGCTACCTGGAAGTAGGTTATGTCTCCGTACGTCGATCCTGGAGGTCCATAAACTGTGAAGACGGTCTGGTTCAGCAGCGACCTGTTTGGGAGATTGAAAGTTAGCCTGTTATAGTTTATGAAGTTGCCTGCAAGCTTTCCAAGAACCTTTCTGAGAAAGTTACCTACAGGAGATGATGATCCTCCAACGTTATTAGTCGGTATCTGTGATAGGTTAACGTGGAGGTTAATGTGAGATATTCCCTGAGAGAAGAGGGCGAGGAGGAGGACTGCTATACCTGCTACTGCTATCCCGAGCAATATATGTGCTATCTCTCTCATGACGCTGAGTGTAACTGTTTTAAGGATAGTTTAAGCTTTCCGAATAATTATGAAGGAGAGAGTAGCTGTAAGAGCACCATCACATGTACATCTTGGAAACTTCGACCTGAACGGAGAGTATGGTCGTCTCTTCGGAACAATAGGGTTCACGTTAGAGGAGCCTCATGTAGAGATAGAGGTCGAACGAGGTGATCATGACGTGATCGAGGAGCCCCATGGTTACAGGTCTCTTATAGCTGAAGTAGTTGAAAAATGTAGAGAAAAGTTCAAAATAACGTATCCACTAAGCATAAAGGTTAGGAAAGCATTCAGAAGAGGAGTAGGGCTAGGACTAACCACAAGCCTCACATTGGCTATAGTATACGCAATATCTAGAGTAGAGGGAAAAGACATAGACGTCATAGAGATAGCACCAGAGTTCGGCAGAGGAACAGTTAGTGCGCTAGGAACATATGCCTTCAAGCTTGGCGGAATGATAGTAGATGCAGGATTTAGAATAGGCAACATAGGGAGAGTCCCCCCACTTATATATAGAGGAGAGATACCTAGAAGATGGCACTTCATTGTCGCAGTTCCTAACAGAGTTCCTGAAAAAGTGGTAGAGATAAAGAGGAGAGAACACGAGATACTCAACAATCTACCAAAAATGAGTCCCGAGACCTCAGGAAAACTATGCAGAATAGTGCTCACACAGCTCATACCATCAGTAGAAGAGGAGGACATAGAGACCTTCGGAAAAGCAATAACAGAGTTCAGCAGAACAGCCGGAGAATACTGGGCACCGTTCCAGGAAGGAACATACTGTACAAAAGAAGTTGAGAAAGGAATCAAGATAATGCTAGAGGAAGGATGCACAGGGGCAGCACAATCATGTTGGGGACCAACATTCTACGGAGTAGCAGACTCATATAGAGCCTGCGAAAGAGTAAAGAAGAGACTGAAAGAAGAGCTAAACATAGAGGAGATATATATCACACATGTAGACAACACAGGAGCAAGAATACTATAACAAGATCCACACATCCTGACACATAGCTAAGGCCCGCTACACTGATAAACCCCAGAGACTAGCAACAACTATCCAGATGATGAACTGCTGTCCCCGAAACGATGGGTGAGTAAACTCCCCCTTAACTGAAATAGAAAAACATAAAACCAGAACACTAGAGAACCTAATCAGCCCCGCGAGTTCTCATCAACATCAGCTGACCATTTACTCATCACAAATATCAAGAACAAACTCCATAGAACAACCAGACATTGAGATCCATAATCTTTACTGTATAACCTCAAAATAATCACTAAGGATTTGCTGACAAGCAACGAAGACCAAACAGAAAGAACAAACTAAGAAATGATAATAGTTGTACAGTACCTAAGTAGAATATGAGCCACTGTAGGATAGGCAAAGAGATTTCTCCTACATTACATAGTGCTATATGCTCTAATCCCTGGTTCTCTTGCTGTTTTGATATAAACGAAATAAGGAAAGTTCTCTCAGGATCGCACGATATAGAAAAAGTCATATTCTCACGTTTAACATAATAACACAATTAACACAGATAAGTGTGTTAGATATAGATCGAATATGTAGTTCGATTTATGGTGAGAAAAAGCCTCATTTTTGTCTAATAGGTACATGGAATCTTCCGGCTCCCTATACATTTGGTCAATGTTTTCTTAACCTCATTAGCAATTGCTTTAAGGTCGCCATAATCAACTATGGGCTTACTGTACATCATAGACGCGCGTTAACGCTACAAAAACTGCTCAATAGGCCGGTCATACTTATATCAAGACATCATGCAGAATATATCATAAGTATAAATCAGAATAATATGGATATCTGCTGTCTATATGCGGGATCTGCTAACCTGACAGATAGTGGATTAGAGTCGAACATAGAAGTATTCTATGCACCATCTCAATGTGACTGCATAGGGTTAATAAATGAGTTACATAAGGTCTATAGGGAGAGCTTGTACGATAATGCTTCGATAGACGAGTTGCGTGACCGTCTTGAGGAGGTTATAAAGCTTCTCGAACGATTACTTAGTAAAGGCGATGGGACATTACCTGACGGAGGACTTGGCGATGAAGATTTCTGGTATTTCTATGATCTATGGAAAGCTTCGCATAGTGTAGAAGAGTCTTTAGTAAGACTTGTGAGAATAGTCTCATGTCACTGTTTCAAAAATATTCCGAGAGAGATATTACATTTCTTAGATTTACTATCTACTCTTTGGAAGATTGTTCATAAACTTTCTAATATTTCTCTTCAGGCTAAGCATGTTGCGCTTAGCAAGCTCATATATAGTAGTGAGAGTAAAAGTATTACGAAATGTTTAGTTAAGTATAGAAGGCGTGTTAGTTATCTTGTTAGGAATATTTCTTCTTTTCTTGATAAGTTGTATTATTACAGGAATAGGATAGATATAATTTTTGGTCTTCTTAAAAATAGTGTTGATAGTGAGAATGAGAGGAGATTTAGAGAGTGGCTCGATGAGTTTCTTGACGTTTCTAAGGGTTAGTATGGTATCTGTTCTAGCCATGGGTACAGTTCTTTCAGTTTCTTTATTGCCTCCTCTATCTTCTCTTTCGGATACTCGTATGGTGGCAGTCTTCCTCTTAGATAGTCGTCATATGCTTTGAGGTCTAGGAGGCCGTGTCCGCAGAGTAGGAATAGTATTGTCTTTGGCTCGTTCTTTCTCTTGCATTCTAGTGCTATGTCTATTACCGCCTTTATTGCGTGGGCCGGCTCTGGTGCTGATACTAGCCCTTCTGTTCTTGCGAATGTTGCTGCTGCTTCGAATACCTCTGTCTGGTTGTATGCTCTTGCCTTTACTATTCCTTCTTTAACGAGGAGGCATAGTGTTGGTGCGTCTCCATGGTATCTTAGTCCTCCGGCATGTATTGGTGGTGGTGTGAAGTCGTGTCCTAGGGTGAACATTTTTAGTAGTGGTGTTAGTCTTGCTGTGTCTCCATGATCGTAAGTATATATTCCCTTGGTTAGGGTTGGACATGCTGTTGGCTCTACAGCTATGAGTTCAGGTACCTTTGGAGCTTTCTTCTGGACATAGGCCTCGTAGTAGAATGGCCAGAAGAGTCCTGAGAAGCTTGAGCCTCCTCCAACGCATCCTACTATGACGTCTGGATAGTCATCAATCTGTTTCAACTGTTCGATGGCTTCCTGTCCTATAACTGTCTGATGTATCAGGACGTGGTTGAGCACGCTTCCGAGAGCATATTTTGTACGTTCATGTGTGACTGCGTCCTCTATTGCCTCGCTTATTGCTATTCCTAGACTTCCAGGATGGTTTGGATCTTTCTCGAGGATCTTTCTTCCAGCCTCGGTCCTGTTGCTTGGACTTGGTATGACCTCTGCTCCCCACAGCTCCATTAGGACTCTCCTGTACGGTTTCTGCTCGTAGCTGCATCTCACCATGTATACTGTGGCCTTTATTCCGAAGAACATGCATCCAAACGCTAGAGCGCTTCCCCACTGTCCTGCTCCTGTCTCTGTGGTCAGTCTCTCTACTCCCTCCTTGGCCGCGTAGTATGCCTGGGCCACGGCCGTGTTAGGCTTGTGACTTCCCGGTGGGCTCACTCCCTCATACTTGAAGTATATCTTTGCTGGAGTCTTGAGGTACTGCTCTAGTCTCACTGCTCTGTATAGTGGTGTTGGTCTCCAGATTCTGTACACCTCTCTCACTTCTTCAGGAATAGGTATCCATCTCTCGTTGCTGAACTCCTGTCTGATGCACTCCTTTGGGAAGAGTCTCTCCATGTCTTCAGGCTTTATGGGCTGGCCGTTGAATGGGTTTATGTATGGTGGAAGAGGCTTGGGGAGATCTGGGAGTATGTTGTACCAGTACTTGGGTATCTTGTCCTCGTCGAGAACTACCTTCCTTACTTTTGTCACGTTTCTATCAGCCATCTGCTAAGTTATAAAGCATTACTCATAATGCGGTTATTAGTGTACAATTATGGTTACCATGTTCAGAACATCACAGTACTAATATATGGCACGTGGACGTTTCTCAGTCTTCCCTTAACGTACACTCCTCTACCTCTCTCGACACCGATCTCATATATTCCAGGCTCTACAGGTCTCCATCTCATCTTCCTGATGAAGAGAAATCTCCTGAAGTCTCCAGTGCTTGTCCTAGCTATGCCGAGCACGAACACGCCCGATGCAAGGAACTCCTCAACGCCATATCTTGAGAGCGAGTTGCTTCCTGAAGGTATCTCAGTCGTTATTATTGTAGTTGTACCTATCTTCTTCTCTATCTCTAAGACTAGCGTCCTAATGTACTCTCTTAGAACCTGGACATCCTTCTCCAACGTCACTAGGGGAGCTATAGGGTCTATGACGAGTCTCGTTGCCTTAAGCCACTTAACGTACTCTGCTATGGACATCACTATTGACTTAGCGACAGCAGTGGGATCCTTCTCCCTTATCTTCTCTATGAGCTCTGTCTCTGGTGTCAGAACCTCGAGAAGACCCTCGCTACGTAGAGCCTCGATGTCCCACCCAAACGCATATGCTCCTCTGACGAACTGTGTGTAGTCCTCGTCTACTGACACATATATTCCAGGTTCACTATGTTTCACTGCTCCTCCTATGAGGAAAGTGAGGGAGAATATTGTCTTGCAGGTTCCAGTCTCTCCAGTTACCAGGTATGTTCTTCCTCTAGGAACTCCACCTCCCAATATCTCATCTAGTCCATCGATCCCCGTTGGTGCTAACTCTAGCTCTTCAGACATAGGCTATATTATGTCAATACATGTGAGATAGTTTAAAAACTATGTCTCTCCGTGATATTACAGTGCTAGGGATCTAATTTGAGGAGAGGAGCAAAAGGATACGACATATCGAGCCTGCCGTACAGAGTGAAGGTATACGTGAACAATCAGGTACTCATACCAGCTAAGCTAGTCCGCACTCTCGGAATATCGAACTGGAGGTACGCTGACATAGTTATAAGACATAGAGACAACATTATAACCATAAGAAATGCAAGACTGCTCAGAACAAGACACACAGACTCAAGACAGTTCACAATACCTAAAGACGTAAGAGACAGATATGGGATAAAGCCAGGAGACGAGATAGAGGTTTTAGAGATCAGAAGACCAACATCAGAAGAATGAGACATGGAATCCTGCTACTCTACGAGATGCTGAACAGAACAGGAGCGGAGTGGACCCTAGGCCCACTAGCTCTTGCGCATGCACTAGATATATCTTACGAGCCTCTCACGGACATAGCGATCTATCACGAGGATATAGCAAGGATAGACATCAACGAGCTTATAAGATGGGGGATCACCAGAATATTCCGGACTGCCGAGCCCGGCTTCTCCAACCGTGCAATACATGTCAGAGGACTACCATGTATATCTCCCAGAGACATCATGGCGTCGATACATCTCAACCCTGGGTATCCACTCATGATGAGGATACTAGAGAAGACCTCTAGCCTTAAGGAGACTCTTGACCCAGCCCGCTAGTCTGTAACCTTCTCCAGTCCTCTCAAGTAGGCCCCTATCTAGAAGCTCATCAACGTCTACTCCAAGCATCTCTATTGCCGATCTAGGTAGCTCGTCATCACCTATCTTTGATGCTATCTCTATGAACTTGGGGTCAACATCTATCGGAAGTAGAGGAAGATCTATGACCTGTCTGAAGCTCTCATGAATGTATACTACCTTTGACGCTCCAAACATGAGTCCTATCATTGTTGCATAGGTGCTTTCGGGTTTGTATCCTCCAATAGGCATAACTATTATCCTGTACCCATTCTTGCTGAGGCTGAGTATAGTCATCGCATACTTGTCTAGAAGATCTTTCAGACCTTCCTCTCTGAAGAACTCTATAGACGTTCCAAATCCCCTCAGCTCAACTATCTCTGAACGTATCTCGCACTCGTCCTTCAGAGGGACCCAACTTCTCAACTTCTCGTCTATGAACTTCTTCACCAGGTATGCACAGAACCTGCAGTTGTCCGTGTCGGTCGGGTATAGATATATTCTGAGCTCTTTAAGATATTTGGAGAGATACCACTCGTCTAGAAACCCTATGATAACGTTCAACTCTGCAGACATCCCACGAGGGTCACCACATACTAGATTATAGACCGTTCTAAAAAGCTCGTTCTGTGTCATATATGCTTCCCTGAACATGGCCTGGTCAGGATCCGTCGGCTTGAGTCTTCCAGCGTTTTCTAACCTCTTCTTAAGATTTTCCGGCACCTCACTTCTACGTGGAAGGTTTATGAGTATTGATGTTCCAACAGTGACGAGGAGTGCAGCTTTCTTATCCACATTCATATAGTGTAGGTCTCACAATTAAAGATTCCTATCCAACATGTATAGTCTTAGCTGGGTCGAGCTTCACAAGTATGGGCATCCTATATATGAACGTTCTAACATATGCGAGACCTGGAGGAGCAAGGAGCAGTATTCTCCTCTCTTTCGACGGTACTCCAAGCTTCTCAAGCATCTTCTCCTCGCTTCTGAGAACAACCTTAGTATTTGTTAGCTGTAGTACAAGATCGTTCAAGTCGTCTGGACTATGAGTAGCAAATACTAGCCCTATACCTCTAGCTCTGCCCAGCCTGGCGAGCCTTGTGAGATAGCTCTCAACAAGCTCCTTCTCAGACTCCTCACGTGTCTGTGGAAAGAACAGGTGAGCCTCGTCTATGGCTATTATCACGCTCTCGCGCTTGCCTCCTCTCCTTATCCACTCGCTCTCTACGAATCTGTACAACCTATCGAGAACTCTATACACTACTAACCTTTCTTGTGCTATAGTGGTCTCTCTCAGATCAACTATCACGTAGTCGTTTCTGAAGACCTCATCGTAGTTTGGCTCTGTGATCTCTACTGTCAGGTCTCCATAGCCCTCTATGCTTACGCCTAGAGAGACGTCGAAGAGATCTGTCTCTATTAGTGATAGAAATCCTCTAATTATATTCTCTAGAGTACCCTTATGTACTCCTATCTTGTCTGCAATATATTGATAAACCATTACGTTCCTCCTCCCCGGCTGATCGAGACTGTGAAACATGAAGTCGTAAAGCTCTCTAAGCGTGATACCATGCTTCCTGACAACTCTCACAAGGTTATCATAGTCAAGATTCTCGGCTGTAGAGTGCTCTCCCTTACATGTCCTCACATACTCTCTAACTATCTCAAGAAGGATCTTTCTATAGAACATTCTTGCCTGTGCTGTAAACACGGCTGAGAGTCTTGGAAGGATCATTATCACGTTACTTGTCGTCAGCGCCCAAGGATAGAGTACAACCTCTATATCTAGATTCTCCACTCTTGCATCAGCAACTATCCTCCGAACTGTCACTCTCCTCCTCTTCTTGTCTAGCCTGTAGAGTACCCTTATCTTCCTCACCCTGTACCTGAGACCGAAGCCTCTAAACACGTCTCTAAAGTATGTCTCAGCAATGTTCCTAGATACCTCTTTTACGAATCCTTTAACCAATTCTGAACTATTTTCTTCTCCTCCTAACTCTACTCTTCTCATGATCAGACTCAACGTTCCCAACGTTATTGGGAGAATTACCGCAATTCTCTTAACGTCGTTAGAGATTATGTGATGATAGTGCCCAACAACGTCTAGGACTACTGCCCTCCCTACTCTGTTTCTCAAGATCTCATATATGAGATTCTTCAGAAACACCGTCTTTCCACTCCCTGTTGTCCCTACAACAAGAATATGATGTCTGAGAGCCTGCTCTGTAAGTCTCACACGCTCGCTCTGTAGCTCCTCGCCTGTAGGTAGTGATAGGCTTCCGATCTCAATTCCTTTCTCAGGTAGACCAAGCATCTTGGATACCTCTCCACTCCTAGGTAATCTGACGCGAGAATGAATGTTCACGGGAGTCATAGGTGCGGAGCATCTGTCATCCACGCACTCTATAATGAGCTCAAGCGTGATCAATCTCGGGAGAGGTGATAGATCTACAGCTAGCTCCTGCTCGAGAGAGATTACAGGTGTCTTAGATATGGCATATATGTCCTGTGTAACTATCTCTGCAACACGTGCAAGATATGTGCGTGCTCCAGACTCTACTACCAGGAACGATCCGACAGATATGTTAGCGCTGTCCTGAGAGCACTCCGTGATTGCATGTACCTTAGCCTCCTCGAGAGCTACCCTGCTTGGAAGCTGGCGACTCACGACAGCTATATATTCCCTACAGTCTACATACTCTCTGCACTGTGTAACTTCCATATACCTAGTTCACTGTAACTATCATGCAGACACTAGGATAAATGTTACGCTACCTCACTCTCCTAGCTCTCTTATCGAGCTCACGAGAGACTCAAACCCCTCATATGTTGGGCTTAGCGGAGTTATGCTCCACAGATAGAGGAAGATGCTTGAACATGCTCTCTTACAGGTCCTGTCGGCAAGCTCTATTGGCTTAGGTATGCCATTATGGGTCAATATCTGTGCTATCTGGTCCTTTATCTCGTATAGGAGGTCCTCATTGAGGGTCTCAAGCCTTATAACGTTCAGTGCTGAGCCGATTCTTGATACTAGATATCCCATGTACTTTTCAAATCTATCTCCTCCTATAGTGATGGTAAGCCTTAGTGTACCTATGTATACTGATGCTACCTCCTTCCTTTTAAGTATTTTATTGGCCTTAACTATCGCTATGTAGTCATCAGACGCTCCCAGATTCTCAAGTCTTGCAAGATACCTGCTCTGTGTCAGCCTCTTGACGACACATACGACACTGTCATCTCTATCTTTCAGGAGGTCCAGCCTCTCACGTATGAGTCCTACATAGATATTTGAGTATGCGCTCTCTACGGTAGCTATGACCTTTGGAGTGTGGAAGAGTGGCCCATCTATCAGTAGTGTTCCAGATCCATCCCACATCCTTATCATCTCGTTCTCCATGCTTACTCTCATCTCATCTTGAATAGTCTTCTCGCTAAATGTGCCATCAAACACTTTATTAGTGAATCTAGACTTAGTATAGAATTCTGTGCTTAGTCTTTCTAGAACCTCTTCAAGATCCTTACTTGCTCTGCATCGAGGTCTAATGCCTATCCATCTGGTATCGATTAGTCTCGGACATATCACGACTCTGGACCCTACTAGAGACCCAGCAACGAGGATGAGGTCTATACCTGTGACTCTGAGCGTCCTTATGGATGCGTCTAGGCCCCAGAACTTCCTGTCTACAGGTTCCTGTCTGCTTACCTTATCTATGACATTATCAACATATTCGACCTCTATCACACTACTTCTGATATCCTCACTCGTATCTACCTCGTCCTCCTCAACTATCTCTCCTACTCTCCTCGAGATTTCTAGAAGAGTGTTAACTATTATGTCTCTCACGTTCATGTCCTCTCCTCTTCAGTTCTGTCTTCACATCACCTAGCCCTATGTTTGTAGATCTGCCGACACCTACATAGTTTGCGAAGTTGAAAAGCTTTATATACTCCTCGTATCTTCGCGAGCTTCGAGAATCTATACCATACTTGATCCAGCCTACGAAACCTCTCTCTCTGATCTTCCTGAACTGTAGCGTCACGGGTCTTATGCTGTGGCTCACCTCGATTATCTCATATGGGGCATACAGTGCCTGTGCTATGTTTACGTGAGAGTCTGCAAGATTGTTCCACTTATACACGAGTGAGAGCATTAATAACATAGGCTGAGGATAGAGTGTATGTCTTGTAGGATATCCCCTAATTCTGGGATGATGAGGATACTGTAGAAATGTTGGAGTCAGGAACTGCACTATCGCCGTATCATGTCTGGAGTAGTCATATAGTTGATCCTCAGATACGGCCTCTATGCTCTCAGTACTGACCTCGACTCTATTGAACTTGAATATTCTAAACTCTCCGGAAAAGTTATCTAGAAGCTCTGCTATCACGTCCAGCCCAGCATCTATCTTGAGTCTCTCTCTGACGTTGTCAGAGTCGAATAACGTCAAGGTGAAGCTGTATCTCTTACCTGCTCTCATTATTGGTCTCCTCTCATACTCTTCCCAGAGAGGATGTTTCTCGTCATATATGAAGCTCACTCTTATAGGTTTTACTGGAGTTCTCGTTAATGGTGATCCTTTTCTGAGAAGCTCCACTATCTTTAGAGCCTTCTCACTGTCCATGCTTTCCAGAGCCTTTATGAGGATCATCTTCGATAGTCTGGAAGACACTGATGGTAGAGGAACATCCTCGTGTGGCCTGATGTTTACCTTGACGTTTATTATGAACATCATGTTAACACTATCTCATCTTCAGGTTCTCTGAAGTCTCCAATAACTATCCTACTATTATAACAGAACCTGGTTAACGTGAACATCTGAACGTTAACACCATCATGTCCTCTGACTAGTCTCCTTATTCCTGCCTCAACCTCCCTATTTAACGAGGGTGTTGTTGGGCCTAGGAAAGCGCTCTTCTGTATTCTTTTCAGTCCTTTCGTTTTCAGGAATGATGCTAGCTTGTTCCTGAGATCGTCGTCCGATATGTCATATATAACTAGTAGGTAGAGTTCCATTTTCTAGCTTCTATAAGCTTACTAACCCACTTCTCTAAAACTATTTTGCCATTTTTCTGACTAACCAACCCATACCTCTTGAGGGTCTCTATCTTTTCTTTTTCGGATATCTCTCCGCTAGCTATCTTCTCGCATATTTTCAGAACCTCGTGATCGAGGTCTATAGGTATTGGTGGAAGTATCACTATGTCAGAGTCTGGGCCAGGACAGTACACTATCTTCGACCTCACCAGGAAGGACAGCACTGTTATATATGCTATCTCTATCTTGAACCCTCCCGTGATTATGGTATAGAGGTCGAAGCCCTGTCTGACATGTCTATATGCTTCACGTACGAAGCCTTCAGCAAGCTTCTGTAGTGCCTCGCTGTATTTTCCGCTCAGTATGTCGGGGATTGCTGAGATTCCCTTGACCTCTATGTTACCGTTCTTGTTTACGATCTCCTTGAGGTGGTCTACTATGAACCTTGATAGCACATGGGAGCATATGTTACAGGACCGCGTGTTACTAGAATAGAGATATACTCTACAGATCTCAAAATCGTCTACAGCATTGAGCAGCTTGATAAGAGAGTTAAGCTCAGCACAGTATCTTGTAGGATCCTCCCTCAATATGCTTATTATTAATCGAGTAGTATCTTCTTTAACCATACAGTCCCTATATATCATGTCCAGAATGGATCTGTTCCTGAGAATAGCGCTAGGAGCGATGCTTCTATCTATGTTGAACCTCTCGTAAAGATGATCTCTGAAGGAGTCGTGATTAAGGAGATTCTGGAGTAGAGATATTCCACATGTAATAGCTACAAATATTTTGCTCACTATAATAGTTAAATTATGTGAGGGCTTTAAATATGTTTATACTAGCCTGAAGTAAGTGTACGGTTCCTCTCTAAGAACGTAGTTAAGCAGTCTCCGAGCTTGAACGCTAATCATCTGAACTATGTTGCGTCTCTGGAACTCCTCATATACTATCCTGAACACGTTAGCTACACCCTCTGCCTCTTTCTCGTTATCTGTCAGAGGCTTGAGCTTTCCAGGGGTCTTTCTGGAGCATGATATTATTATCCTATCTATGAGAGGTCTGAACTCCTCCATGAGGTCAAATATGAGGCTTAACCTACCTGGTCGTGGCTTATGGAGAAAACCTATGTATGGGTTGAGTCCGGCCATAAATATTGCTCTCCACACCTCTTTTCTAAGGATCCCATAACCTATATTGAGAGCCTTATTTACAGGATCTATACTCATTCCTGGAACAACATCGTACCTCTTAAGTCTTCTCTTGAAGCCTAGGTTCCTTGGAACAAGCTCTTTCAGAGCTTTCCAGTATATTCTTGCTGCAGCTGCCTCGACA
This sequence comes from Thermoproteota archaeon, assembly GCA_013153275.1. Lineage (GTDB taxonomy): Archaea > Thermoproteota > Thermoprotei > Thermoproteales > Thermocladiaceae > JAADER01. The sequence continues at coordinate 2,224 of JAADER010000054.1, read as the reverse complement.
TTTCTAACCTCATCGACGCTCTTGCAATCGTTCAATTTCTGAAGCATGGAATACATATCGTCCATTCTTCTCCTAAGCATGTAATATAGATTCCTATTATGCATCACTAGCCTAGAAAAATACCTCAAGTTCGATATCTGGTTATCTATCTTACCGTATACGAATGCTCTCGCAATTTTGAGCCTCTTCTCCTTTCTATGATATATAATTAACTGTCTGGTCCATATCCTATATATGGAGCCATACTTTGCTGGAACTATCCTGGCGACAGGTCTACCATTATCAAATATGACAAGATCAATACAGTATCTAGCTGCCTCTATTATCGCTGCAGTGGAGACAGAGGAGCCACGTATCCAGAATATTATGGAGTCCAGCTCCACGGGCGAGATCTCTATCTTTTTCACAAACCTATTGTTCTCGCGTACAAAGAGCACTAGCATCCCTTTTCTGACTCTCAGTCTCGAGCCCCACTCGTCTATGAGCAGTATCTTCCCACCTTTACTCATGTTATACATAGTATCTTACATATGTTTAAAGTTACATACACGTGCGTAAGGACAGGTTCTACATCGGTCCTCTCTAGGAACGTGTTCAGGTGGTTGTGAGCTCTTTAACATTTTTAAGATCTCTTCAACAATTCTAACTACCATGTTTCTGAGCGATCTTGTCAGGAACACCTTATGGAGCCTTCCTCTATCTCTGCCAACGTAGTATAGTATCCCCATCTTGCACTTTGTGTTAAGGTTATCTTCAATAAGCATCCCATACGCACATATCTGAACTTTGTGGTCCCTTCTTGGGTCCTCACTCTCACACCATTTTATGTCAACTGGCACGTGCTGTCCATATTTGTCTACTATCACGTACTCGACGCTTCCTATAAGTCTGAGTCTACTGCTTCTCAATGTTAGTGATCTGATTATCTCTGTGCCTCTTATTGTCCTATATATTGACAGGAGTATCGTCTCTTTCTCTATCTCTTTACCGTAGAGCATGTACTCTGTTGGCTCTATGTCCAGGTTCAGCACTCTTCTTATGTATACTATGTATGGACAGTAGACGTAGTTCTTGATGTCTGTTACACTAACATACATCTAGATCACTTCTTCAAGACCCTAACCTTCAACTTCTTTGAAGGTCTCTCCTGAGCCTTCCTCTCTCTAGATGCTCTCTTCTCCTCGGAGACTCTGCCATGACAGTAGTCGTAGTATGGGCAGGTAGTGGGACAGGAAGGTGCGACTCCAGGATCGATCTTCTTATCAACAATATCTGCTCTCTTATCTCGCTCATGTAGGAACTCGAGTCTGAGATCATCATCTATATGTACAGTCTTCACTCTCCATGATAGTGAGAGATCACTCCTAAACTCGACGTTAACAACGATTCCATAGTTCACTGGTCTCCTTATAACGCTCTCAAGTGCGAGAGCATAGCCGGCAAGAGCAAGCTCAGGCTTGACACCTTCTCCAACCTTTATCTCAACGGGAATGCATGGGAATAGGAGAGCGTCAACCCTAACGTTGGAGAGACCTAAACGTGAACCATCTATACGGAACTCTACATCAAGAGGAACAACCATCCTCACAATAGAGTCCAGATACTTAACATCAACATTGGCATTACGTATGTACCTATCGAAAGCGCCAGAGTAGATAGTCATACCTCTCCTCCAGACCTCCCAAAACAGAGTCTCGACCTCACGAGCATCAACAGACGAGTATATAGGATCCTCAAAAACCCGAGAAAAGACAGCATGACCCTCCCTCTTAAGAGCCTCAAGAAGCTCAACACCACACCTAACACAATCACGATATAGAACCCTCTTAAGAGAGTGAACAAGCTCACGAAAAGCAACATGAACAACAAGACCCCTAACAATATACTTAGAAAACCTACCACGAACACCCAAAACATACCTCAAAAACACATCACGACCAGTAGAACACAGAGAAACAATATCAGAAACAGAAAGACGAGAAGAACCAACAAACAAAACAGGAGACTCACACCAAGACCAACCCCTCAACTCACAAGAAACATCACAAACCCTCTCCAACTCAGAAAACTCCTCCAACAAACGCACAACATCATCCCAAGTAAAAAACATACCACATAAAACAACAAAAAACACCCAAATTAAGATTTCCCACCATAATACTTTTTGTGGTAATATTTATTCCTTATGTAAATCTCATGTGTCAGGAGGGTTGAAAAATCAGAT
>JAADER010000019.1 GCA_013153275.1 Thermoproteota archaeon | reverse complement strand
AATAGGATAATTCTTAAGATGAATATGATTAGGAGGAATAACACCAAGCCTCCTCACAACATCAACAGACTTAAACTCACGAACCTCACAAACAGCATCAGCATTAGGACACTTATCAAACACCATGACCTCTAACCAACACGTAAAAACCTTAACTAACTTAAAAACATTCCGAGAAAGAAAACAAAACAATGGGAAATCAACAAGCAATGCAACAACTTCAACAAGAGATGAAAAACTAGCAATATACGCGATAATATACGCAAAGTGACTGTAAATAAGAACTTTGTAAATAAAAACTTAAAGAAAAGCACTAGAAGAGATACGTAGAGAGATGCGTAAGCCGAGAAGAGCGCGATAATTTTATTAACCCTTATTCTCAATATTGTAGATGCATAATCATTAAATTCTTTCAAAAAGAAAATAAGATCCCTAGACCTAAGTAGAGATGAAGAGATAACATCCCTAAAACATGATATCACACACTCTATGATGGTAATATAATAATAAACTTTGAGAGGATACAGTAAATATGTGATAGTAAGTTTCCGAAATTTGTTCGTGAGTGGTTCATCCTCAAGCAATAAGTTCTCTAGTCTATCAAAGAAAATTTCTGGAGAAAGATTATATGCAAACTCAACATCATCAAACATCTTAAACACTTTGCTAAGTATAGATTCGATCAATCTCTTAATATTATCAAGAGGTCCTCTAGGATTAAGGAATAAAGAGTAATGATATGTTATTAAGACAATTAATAAGCATGAAGTTCTCGTAATATGTTTTATTATAGAATTTCGTATGTTAATAAGGAAACAATAGACAGAAAAGTTACTAGTCTCTATATATAATATCCTACATGTATAATCTCTGAAGCATAGCTCTTGAGACGATGTTTTAAAAACATTGTCTAGGTATTTAGAAAAATTGTTAAATATATCTTTAGAGGATCTTGCCAGAATAACAGATTTTTTCACCGAATTTGAACGATTTAACATGTTTTGGGAAATTAGTGACAACATATCGCTGTTATAGTGCAGACAAATAATATAAGCCCTTTCCTAGAAAATCTGATATATCCTAAGTACGAGAGATCACGGCTTTCACATAGAATATTAAGTATGTTTATAAGAATGTATAGTGGAACTGCTGGTAACAGTGTAATGAACTTTAACTTTTGCTCGTAATATTCTTTCGCTATACTACGTAATGATAATACTCCACGTTTTTCTTCTGAAGACATGTAGGAGGAATAAGGAATGTCTTGGTCGAGAGTATCTTCCTCCATGTTTTTGAAGTAGATTTTAAAGTACTTAGATAAAGTATTAATTAGATTATTCTTTAGAAAATCTACAAATTCTGGGTCAGGGTATGTTGTGATAACGTCAATCTGTATACGATGTTCGAGTTTATATTTTCTCAGTATTGATAAAAATAATAGGAATTCTCTAAGGAGACCTGGGGTCATTATAAAAACGAATCTTTCTACAGAGCTATCTGATATAAATCTCCCAAGTGGCTTGGATTTAACAGCATTAGAATTTATGCAAAGTGAATCTATCTCTGCAACTTCACAATCTTCTACGAGTTTCTCTCTGTGATTATTCAGGATTTTCTCGAGAAAGTTCTGAATATTTTCTATTCTATCTTTTTCAGAAAAATTCTTGAGAAATATATTTATCAACGTAGTTCTCAGAAATTCTTCTCTTATATCCTCTCTGCATAGAAAATTGAATATCCTCTCAAGTAATTTACTTCTGGAGTCTGATCTCATACTATGTTTCTTATGATTGTGTTCTCGATAGGTTGCTTATCAATTTTATGCAATAGTCTCAGTATTTTTGATATAATATATATCTGCTCTATTTCCAATATTGTGTCTAATGTTTGTATTTTTTCGATATTTACTTTTAGGGAGTTGATTAGGTATTTTAGTAGTTTTTTAATTATTTCAGTATACAAGTTTGATGTGACTATTGCGAGTGATGTTTTCTCGTTTATCTTTTTTGAAAGTTCTCTGATTTTTAGTTTTGCTATTGATATTGCAACAGGTATGTATTTTAGCTTATCTGATGTGCCTATGCTAGCATGGATCTGATATCCTATACCGATTTTTGATATCTCCTTGTCTACTATGTCTGCTATCTCTAGCGCTGTCTTCTCTATATTATAACTCTCTATCATAAGAAGCATATTGTCTCCTGATTCATATATTATTTCTAGTTTATTACCGTACTTATCAGACAGTTTTTTCTCTATACTTAATAATAGGTTTGTGATCAGGTTTGATAAGTGTTTGACATCTCTCACAGAGTTTTTCGATATTAGTTTTGCTATCTCGTATCCTATATTATCTAGGTCTATTAAAACAAAAGCGGTGTCTCTATATGTTGCCTCCACGATTTCATGTAGGTCAACGATTATTTAAGGATTAGTAGAGGCGTTTATAAGTGGTACATAATGATCATTATTTTGGTAACGGTTGTAAGGAAAGATTTATTAAGCTAGGGAAGCATCATGTATACTCGAGTAGTGGGCCCGTAGCTCAGCAAGGTAGAGCGGCGGGCTCCAGACCCGTAGGACCCGGGTTCAAATCCCGGCGGGCCCACCACTCTCACAAATGTTTATATAGGTATTCTCAACCTTTTGATAACATTTTCTGACGGTGTCTATAAGTTCTAGGATTCTTCTTGAAGGTCTTAATATTAATCCTTCATATAGGGCAGATATTATTAACGGATTATTTTGTTTAAGCATTCTTACAACCTCTTCATGCGTATATATGAATAGGTCTACTTGAGGTGTTGTTAATTCTTTTGAAATTTTAAATCTTTCTAGTATCGGTATATCTCTGATAGTTTCACTTATTACTAGAATATCTATATCGCTCCATTCTCCTCCTCCGGATCTAGCCCAGGAGCCGAAGAGGAGTGCTGCCTCTACTTCTAAAATATTTTCGATATTTCTAATTGTCTTGAGTGCTATCTCTACGATAGTTCTATTCCTATTTTTCTCAACTTCTCTATTACCCATGTTAGTATTCTCTCGGCTTCTTCTATAGCTTTATCTGCTGTATGTTTGTCATAGTACATTCCCGGGTATCCTGATGGAAAGGCATTTGGGTATCTTGTTGGTATGTGGTGTCTATCTAGTTCGCGAGCTGCTCTGTACAGTTCTTCTGATATTGATATTGAACATATTTTTCAATCTTCTCAAGAAGTTCGACAACACTGTAACCCCACGCAGATGCTCCGTACGCGTATAGAAGCGCTTTAACTGCTTTTTCAGCTGCCTGTTGAGCTTGAAAGCAGGCCCACTCGTAGTTTTCATTTCTAGCACTGTCTTTTGCTGCTTTTAGATCTCTCTTAGCCTGTGTTAGCCATCTTTCAGTTTCCTCGGTTCTCTCCATGGAGAGCTACTGTCCTTGTTTGAGTTCTTCCTCGGTCTTTCTTCTCTTTACTGCTCTGTCAAATATTATCCAGTTCCTGTACCATTCCTCGTTCTCTTGTTTAAGTAGTTCGAGGATCCATCTCGTTAGTTCGCGTGCAGTCACTTCCTTTCTATCTTCTACAACTATCTTTGATAGGATCTTTGTAGCTATCTTTCTGGCTACTTCTGGTGGTGCTCCGGCTTTGAGGCAAGACATCACTACTTTCTCATAGATGAAGGGTTCCTTTCTTCCGTCTCTCTTTACCACATATGTCTCGGGGGTCCAGATTACCATGTTGTTCTCCTAGGTATCTATGTCTATCCTGAAATATTAAGTATTTTCCTATGCTTATTATCGATGTATTTTTAAGGTGTGTTAAGGAATTCTAACTGTGTCTGAGTGTCGTGTAGAGAAGCCGTTTGAGTATGCTGAACATACTGCAGATGTTATGATAGTAGCGTATGGATGCTCTCTCGAGGAGGCGTTTGCAAATGCTGCATATGGGTTCGCAAACTTCATATACGACGTATCTAAGGTTGAGCCTAAGAAGGCGATCGATATAGAGGTGCGTGGAATAGATCTTGAGCAGCTTCTCTTTAACTGGATAGACGAGCTTCTATATAGGCTAGATGCTGAGAACTTTGCTCTAGGAAAGATAGAGAAGATCGAGATCAGGAAAGAAGGCGACGAGTACGTTCTTAGAGCTAGAGTCTTAGGCGAGGACTATGATAAGAACAAGCATGGGTTCAAGGGAACAATAGTGAAAGCAATGACGTACCACATGATGAAGATCGAGAAGATGGACTCTATATGGCGGATACAGTATGTCGTCGATATCTAGCATAGTTTTCTCATCTATATTGGAGTACTTTATGAATCTTCAGAGACTCTACATGAAATATTTCAATTTCTATCAGAACTTTCTAATAATGTCTTTCATAATACTTTCCATCATTGCTCTATTAATAGTAGTGCTAGGAGATAAGAGGACAAGCGTGATCGCGTTAGTGCTATATACGATATTTGCAATCGTGTTTGGAACGACTCTTCTGGTTCTTCTATATCCTCCCTTTATGAAGTTGGTATATCCCTATTTCAACTCTCTATTCACGTTCTTCTCGGATCTTTACAGGAACCTTTCTACTTATTTTCATGGTCTCCGTCTTAGCTGGTAGCTTCTCGTAATGTATATCTATCATGTATGGTTCAACTCCCGAGTACAGTCTCAGGTGCATCTTTGCAACATTTATCCAGCTGGTCTCTATGGCATACTGTATTAGCGGTTTCATGTACTGGAGAGCCTTCTCATAGTTTGAGAGAACTATACTTAACTTCGCTGCAAGAGCCTCGGGATTGGCAGGCGGAAAGGTCAGTCTGGGAGCAAGCTCGTAACACTCTATCAGTCTCGGGACTCTAGAGCATATTACTGGCTTGAAGCTCCCTAAGGCAACGTGAAATGCCCCGCTGACCCCTATGTCTCCACGAACGTCCACATATGGGAAGACGACGACGTCTGATGCTGAGTAGACTAGGTTTATTTCTCTGCGAGATAGGTACTTGGATAGTACTATTATCCTTCCTTGCATGTTTCTTGTTGACCTCATGAACTCCTCCACGTACTGCCTGTTGTCTTCCCCCTGTAGCTGTCCCGCTACTAGAAGTACCGCGTCGTGCTGCTTGTGCTCATTTACCAGCAGATCCATGGCTCTCAAGACTATATGAAGACCCTTGTCCTTTCTTAAGAATCCCTGTACAAGTATTATCTTACAGTGCTCAGGTACAGGTAGGTTAAGCTCCTTGACGGCATCTATCTTACTTACAAGCTTAAGTATCCGCGTTCCATGTGGTATCCTAACTATCTTGTCTGGAGGAGCTCCCTGATGTAGAAGCTCCATCTCCTGTAGAGAGCTGTGAACTATGACCACATCTGCAAGCTCGCAGATCTTTCTCTGGAACTCGTCGATCCCGGGATTATGTAACACGTGTCTGACTGTGTGAAGAGTTATCACTAGAAGCGACGTTGTCCTCTTTATCTCTCTCAACGTTTCTAGAAAGTCTGATCTCCACGGGAAGAGTGAGTACTCATGCTGTATGTGCACCACGTCGAATGGTCCTCTCTGGCGAAGCTCTCTGACTATTCTCTCGTAGTCTGGAGCTCCTGCAAGGCCGACGTCAGTTATGTCCCCTATCTTGTCTAGCTCGTACTCTGATGGGTCCGTCTCTCCCTCCTTGACCTTGAGGCGTAGTATCGTGACCTGTGTTCTGTGAGATATGTTCAGTATCGACGATACTAGATCATAAGTGTATTCTCCTATGCCGCACTTCGCAGGAGGAAAAGTTGAAATATAAGCAACCCTCATGAATAATATACCTCTAACATTATTAAGAACCTTTCTAACCTGTTACCTATACATACCAGAAAGAGCAGAGAAGGGCTGAGGCAACATTTATAAAAGCCGTATCATGCTTTTAGCCAGAATGAGAATATATAGATGCTCGTTCTGCGGATCACCTATACCGCCAGGATTCGGAATAACATACGTGAGAAAGGATGGCACAGTACTGAGATTCTGCAGTAGGAGATGTTTCGTCAGCATGATAAAGTATAGGAGAGATCCAAGAAAGCTGGCATGGGTCAGAAAGCGTCTCAATAAGATCATGAGAGCACAGGCTCCAAAGAGGAGAGCTAAGACGGCAAAGAGTAAATAGTCGTCTCCTCATAAGAGTAGAACATCATGACGCTAAAACAGGAGAGAGAGATTCGTGTTAGAGTGCTGGAGAAGTCCGATAACTATCTCAAGTTTGTTATTGAGGGTGTACTTCCACAGATTGTTAATGCATTACGTAGAGTACTGATAGCAGATGTACCATGCTTAGCGGTGGATGAGGTCGTGGTCCTAGATAACACTTCCGTAATGTTTGATGAGGTTCTAGCACATAGGCTAGCCATGATACCTATCAAGACTAACCTCAAGAAGTTCCCAAAGATAGAGGAGTGTGAGGAAGGGTTAGTGGACCCTACACAATGTTCGGCTAGACTAGTCCTTCAGGTTGAAGCAAGAGAGCCGATGGTTGTATATAGTAGAGATCTGAAGAGCGATGATCCAGATGTGGAACCTGTGTATCCTGATATTCCTATAGTGAAGCTAGGTAAAGGCCAGAGAATAGTGCTGGAAGCCATAGCCAAGCTTGGAAGAGCACGGGAACACGTTAAATGGCAGGCATGTCTAGCAGCTTACTACTATTACCCGAAGGTTGAGGTGCTGAATCCACAGGACAGGAGGTGCTACGAGATCTGTAGAGAAATCTGTCCTGACGCTGTTGAGTGGAGAGACGAGGCCGGGTTAACTATAACGAACGTCGAGGCATGTACGTTCAATAGGTGGAAGACCTGCGAGCAGTCTTGTAACGGTGCAATTAGAGTCGACTGGGATAGGTGGAAGTATGTCTTCTGGATAGAGTCGTTCGGTAGTATACCGATGAGAGATCTCGTCGAGGAGGCTTTTAGAATATTGAGGAAAAAGTTTGAAGATCTTCTAGAGATCCTAGATATAGAGATTCTTAAGTACACTACTATGAGGAGTAGTGAAGGCAGTGAAAGCTCTCAGGCTTTAAGTGAAGAAACGGAGACAGAGATGATGGAAGAGGGCTAGCTACTGTCCCTGTAACGAGAGGTTGAATGGTTTGCCTTCCCTCAGTATCTTGTCTGCGAGATCAGGAGCTATGTTCTTCAGCTTGTCCTCAATGCTTTTCAGAAACTCCACGTCCTCTTTCATGTTTCTTAGATCGTCAGGCAACAGTATCGGGATCTCCTCCTTTATTGGATACCATCTGCCACATTCTGGACAGTAGAGGACTCCTGTGACTACCTCTTTCTTTATACATTCCTCACAGGGCGCTGAGTCTGCTGGCTGTATCTCCTTTATGAACTTTCTGAGAAGACCACAGTACTCCTCGCAGAACGGCTTCTTGTCCCACTCGTACTTTCTCTCTGGATACTCTTTCTCCTCTATCACTATGAGTATTAGTGGAAACTTTTTATCGTAGGGACATGCTAGTATGTCCATCAGTCTATACTTCATCCTCTAGCTAGTCCTAGTCTAGAGATTTTAAGTTATAGTGAGGTGAGGAAGGAGGCACAGTATACATATTTAAATATCGTCTTGCTACTCTAAGTAGCGTATGCTTACTCAAAGCATAGCGGGATATCTGATAGTTTTTGCAGAGCAGAACTCTAAGAATGTTACTCCAGCAAGTGCTCTCTACGGGTATGGATATGGTGGAGGCAACTTCTGGCTGTTCCTGTTCTGGCTAGTCATATTCTTCATACTGCCGTTCCTGTTCGGAGACTACTATCAGCTACTTAGACTTTCAGGTACGATAAATAGGCTACTCGTAGATCTTGGAAGGACGCTTAACCAGAACATGACGAACATAATATCGACCATAGAGAACATAGCACGCAAGAAAAACATAGCGACACCAGCAAGATCAGAGATAGAGAACAGGATAAAGGACATGATAGAGTACGTCGTTATAACGCCTACACAGCTCGAACCTCAAGGTCTTGTAGCAAAGTTGAAACATCTCATGACGCTCTATGACCACAGGCTCGAGGATCTTGTAAAGAGGATAATACCTGCTGAGAAGCCGGTGGTGCAGAATCTGGCTAGCAGCATCGAGGCGCTGAGAGTCCTGAACTTCATATATAAGATAGTGATGCACTACTACAAGCTTGGAATGAAGTACAAGAACCCGTGGATCCTACTACAGGTCTATATGGCTCTTCCACAGATAAAGGAGTTCGTAAACGCTCTTAACGGTGCTATAGCAGCATTCACGAAAGGACAGCCTATCGGAGATAGTGCAGGACCATTGACAGCCTTCAAGTTCCTACGTGAGAAGTGTGAGGAGGTTGAACCCGTTAACCACTCTATAGAGAACACGTACATTGCTAGATGCAGATATGGTAACAGGATGATATATGTAGTCAAGGCTCTTGGCCCTGGATCAAACACTGGCAGGATAGATGATGCCGTGATATATCTAGTAGAGAGGTGTGGAGTAAAGCCTAAGATGATAATAACTGTGGACGCTGCACTCAAGCTTGAGGGAGAGAAGACTGGAACAATAGCGGAAGGTATAGGTGTAGCTATTGGAGGCATAGGTGTTGAGAAGTTTAACATAGAGACCATAGCTGCAAGATATGGTATTCCACTCTACGCTCTCCTGATAAAGATGAGCATGCCTGAGGCTCTCACACTGATGACTAAGGAGGTAGCTGAAGCAACTGGAAAGACTGTTGACAGAATATGTAGAATAATCGAGGAAAACGTCAGAGAGAACGAAGAGGTTATATTGATAGGTGTTGGTAATACCATAGGGGTAGGACAGTGAACGATCTAAACATATTCGTGATATACTTCACTACCGTAACCGTCGGAGCAATCATAGTACTCATATTTATTACATATTTCTTCATGAGAAAACACATCTTTGCTCCACCATCAGGAGAGATAGTGACATCAAAGGCCGTGACAGTGCTCAAGTGCCCTCTCTGCGATTACAGGCTCAGGAGAAGCTTCAAGGAGGGTGACCACGTGGGAGCCGTGGCAACAGAGACATGCCCTATCCACGGCACTAACCTTATAGTAGAGGCGGTATATAGCGAGTCCGAGGAGAAGAAGGACTAGTGAAAACTTATCAACACTTTCTAAATCATTATTAGAGACATGCTGTACCAGACGACACGCGAGGTCCTTCAGTCAGCAGAAGAGGGAGATATAGTTAGATTACGCGGATGGGTATATAGGAAGAGGGAGTTCAAGGGAAAGATATTCATAATGTTACGAGATGGCGAAGGCGTGATACAGCTAGTCTTCTCCGGACCTCTAGCAGAGGAGGCTAGGAAGCTTAACATAGAGTCCTCAGTAGTTATAGAGGGTATAGTCAAGCTTGAGAATAGGGCACCAGGTGGGAAAGAGGTTCACGTAACACGGATAGTATGGTCATATATTGGAGAGCCCTTCCCTATAAACGTGTCTGCAGCTCAGACAGACTCTGAGTACCTTCTCGATGTACGTCATCTCTGGGTCAGGAGCAGGAAGATGTGGGCTGTCCTCAGAGTGAGGCATACCGTGTTTAACGCTATTCATGAGTATTTTAGGATGAATAGGTTCTACGAGGTTCAGTGTCCAATATTTGTCTCGGCAGCAGTAGAGGGAGGTGCAACATTGTTTCCTGTTAAGTATTTTGACAGGACTGTATACCTCACGCAGAGCGCACAGTTTTACTTAGAGGCTCTCATATTCTCTCTCGAGAGAGTCTACACTGTAGCTCCAAGCTTCAGAGCTGAGCCTTCTAGGACCAGGAGACATCTCACAGAGTTCTGGCATGCTGAGGCTGAGATGGCGTGGAGCGGGATGATCGATGTCATGAAGGTCGCTGAGGGACTCATATGTCACATAGTTAGGAGGGTTCTTGATGAGAGGGTGGAGGAGCTCTCGATACTTGGTAGAGACATTGAGAGGCTTGAGAAGGTTAGACCACCGTTCCCGAGGGTACTATACGACGAGGCTATAGAGATACTTAAGAGAAAGGGATTGAACGTTGAGTGGGGTGCTGACCTTGGTGCAGATGAGGAGAGGATACTTACACAGGAGTTTGAAACTCCAATACACTTGTACGGGTTCCCAGAACAGATAAAAGCTTTCTACCACAAGAACGATCCACAAGATCCAAAAAGAACACTCTCCGTCGATGTCCTCGCCCCCGAGGGCTATGGAGAGATCATCGGCGGAGGCGAGAGAATAGAGGATCCCGACCAGCTCATTGAGAAGATAAGAAGGTTCGGCCTTAACCCTGATGATTACAGGTGGTACATAGATCTGAGAAAGTATGGATCGGTGCCTCATGCTGGGTTTGGGCTAGGGGTCGATAGGCTCGTCATGTGGATATGTGGTCTAGACCATATAAGAGATGCAGTGCCATTCCCGAGAGATATAAGGAGAGTTACCCCATAGTTTTTACAGTATCTCTATAGTTCGAGTTAGGACTCTCGCAATTATGAAGAGACCAAAAGCCATTCCTGTCAACACGAGACATGCTAGCCACCCAAGTATGACTATCTTATGTAGAGCTGAGAGAGCAGCAGCATATATGAACACTGTCAAGGGTACAGGCTCTATAGAGGTGAGAGGATGATAGACCCATGGTCCCCACGCTATGTCTACAGTTACGTGAGCAACTATGAGGAGTGGGCCTGTCTCTCCTAGCACTTTTGCGACACTTATCATCATATTTGCTACAAGTGCTCTCCACGCAGCTCTAGATAGGACCTTCAGAGTCTTCCATCTAGATAGTCCTAGCGATATGCAGGTCTCTTTCAACTCTGGTGGAAGCGTCGAAAGTATGTCGCAGGTCTGTATAGCAACATATGGAACTATTATGAAGAGAAGGCTCAGAGCTGCGAAGAGAGCAAGCTTCTCCTTTATCGCGAGAACAAAGGTAAGATATATCACGAGACCATAACACACTGTAGGTGCCTCAACTAGGACCTCTAGCAGTCTTCTAGCTATCGAGGAGAGCCTGCTTGTCGGATACTCGTACAGGTATAGCCCTGTCAGGAAGCCTAGTGGGAGACCTATGAGCACACATGCTCCAACTATGATCAGTGTGCTATATATTAACGGTCCTACCCCTCCATACTGTGGAGACTCTGGACTCGTGTTTGGACTCGCTATGAGAGCTTTCAAACCTTCTCTAATGATCGGTATCGAGCCATAATAGAAGATCGAGCCAAGCATCCAGAGCACTAGAGCAAGTATGAGACCTGAAGCTACTGACACTAGGATACCAAGAGCGAGATCTCTAGCTCTATATTTTCGAACCATGATCTCACCTGTGGGCCCTCCTTATGATCAGTCTTATACCAAGCAACGCGACAGCACCAATTATGAAAAGTATTAGAGCCAGAGCCGTCAGATTGCTCAGAAGGCCAGGCGTTATGAAGGCTATTCCAAGCTGTCTCACTATTAGAGACGGTATCGCCTCGCAGGGGGCCGTCAGAGGACAGAACCATACTGTACCACCGATGAGCATGGCAACAGCGGCTGTCTCGCCTATAGCTTTACCGAAGCTGAGAGTCAATCCTCCAATTATTGCCTCGCGTATATGTAGAAGATGAACCTTTACGATCTCCCACTTACCTGCGCCAAGTGATAACATTGTCTCTCTAAGCTCTGAGGGTACTGTTCTATAAGCTTCTCTAATCACTGACGTTGCAAATGGTGTAACCATTATGCCTAGTATTACACCTGTCAGTAGTGCTGATGGCACTTGATATGGTGGATACGAGAAGAGGGGTAGAAAACCGAGGTACTTATAGAGGGGCCACTCAACATAATCTCTAAACAGAGGTCCAAATACTCTTAGACCCCATATACCGAATATGACCGTGGGGAAAGCCGCAAGAACGTCGATGAGAGACGATACCACTGCCTCAAGCGACCTTGGAAGATACTCATTTATGAGGACAGTCAAGGCTATAGAGAACGCTAACGCTATTATGACGGCGATGATAGATATGAGAAGAGAACCATATATACAGGGAAGAGTCGCGCTATACTTGGCAAGCGACCCAGTAACTATCGATGGAACACTGTAATACACTAGAACTACAAGAAAATAGAGAACTAGACCGAGCGACACTAATAGCGGAACTGCTAGAAATATGTCAGATATAGATTTTGACACAGACATGATGACTCAAGGGATTTTTAGAACTTTTACCTACCCTCCTCCAACATATCTTGTTATAGGAACACCATTAACAGTCATGTGGCTCCTCATAGCGTTAAGACATATCTCACGAATGCTCACCGGCACAGGAATATACCCTTTAACATAGTGATTATGCAGCGACCATACAATACTGAGGAATCTATATATCCCGATAGCCTTGGCAAGATCCTTATAGTGAAGCTTTATGGTTAAGTGAGAGAAGAATATTATTGGATAACTGTTGATACCTGGTGGATTAAGTATCTTCTCATACGTCTTCTCCTTCCACAGGTCGGTCAACGGATTAAAGTGTGCCTGCTCAAGTATCTTTGCAGCATTCTCAAATGCAGCCTCTATGTTCCCGTATGTTGGTGCAACAAACCTGCCAGCTTTATTCATTATTCGCGCAGTTGTAAGATTGTTAAATATTGCATAGCTCCACTCAACATAGCCGATAGCTCCAGGAGTAGTCTTCACAGTGCTGGCAATACCGTAGTTTCCTTTCGCGGATAGGCCGTATGCTGGATTGTGAGTGTATCTGACCCATATGCTCTGCCAGTCAGGTAGGAAGAATGCGAATGGTCCCTTCTCATTGTACTGTTTCTCCATTATCGTCCTGAACTCTGAAGATACCAGTGTGAGATATGTGACAAATATAAATGTTGTACCACTGGCCTCTCTTCTGACGATCGGTCTTATAGGAATATCAGTGCCATATTTCTCACATATCTTCGCAAGTCCAGGATTGTACTTCAGTATCTCCCTGTCACACCAGCTGGTTATCTTGCCCATGAATATGTCTGCTATGAGAGGACCTGTCAGATTTATTATACCGTGAAAGTGAGGTATATTGTATATTATTACGACAGCACCTCCAACATCAGGACATTCAAGCAGCGGACCGTATTCCTTATATGCTTGCTCCCACTGTCTTGTAGGCATTGGAGGATCGTGCAGCGCTATGTCATATATTCCTTCGAGGAAACCTGCTATTCCTTTACCGCTTCCAACAGCGTCATATACTATAGTTATGTTGGGGTACTTCTGTTCCGTTACTTTTATCCAGTAGTTTATCTGGTACATTGGTGCTGTTGCTCCCCCAACTCTGATAGTTACCGATAATGATGAGGGGGGAGCAGATGATTTTGAAGCTTGTGACGATGTGCTTGGTCTCGTAATGAGGTACGCTGCAGATGCTATTACTATGATTGCTACTATTATTCCAACTATTATACCTATCTGTTTTCCTTTTGTCACGACAAGTTAGGTGCCTATATACTTTTAAGTTATACCTCTATACCTCTATTTCGAATCTACCATGTGGTATATATATTGCACGATAACTATATAGATAATGTGTAAACGTATGTACAATACATACGACATTACTATTTTTAAAGGAGCCTCTAGAGTACTACTCGGAGTGATCGAAGACTCGCTGTTCACTATAGAGAATCTGAATGTGTGGTATAGACAGAAGAACAGGATAGTGCACGCTCTAAAGGACGTTACAGTGAAGATCCCGGCAAGGAAGCTCACAGTGATAATAGGGAGATCAGGAAGTGGAAAGTCAACGTTTCTGAGGACTCTTAACAGAGTAGTAGAGATGTATAATGCTAAGATAAGTGGAAAGATCCTGTACAAGGGTCAGAACATATTTAAGATGAATCCTCAAGTTCTGAGAAGCAGAGTCGTAATGGTTCTTCAGAGGCCGATAGCGTTACCTATGAGCATATACGACAACATTGCTTATCCCCTGAAGTCGATAAAGAAGGTTAAAGACAAGAGAGAGATAGATAGAAAGGTAGAGGAGGCTCTGAGACTAGCTAATCTCTGGAACGAGGTTAAGGATAGGCTTCATCATCCTGCAACACAGCTGTCAGGAGGCCAGATACAGAGGCTCGCGATCGCGAGAGCAATCGCTCTCGATCCTGAGGTTCTGCTCCTGGACGAACCAACGGCCCACCTCGACCCGGAGTCCACGAGATATATTGAGAGCACAATACTTAAGCTCAGGGAGAAGGTCGATATAGTATTTGTCACACACTCGATAGAGCAGGCTCGCAGATTAGCAGAGTATGTGATATATTTTGAAGATGGAAAAGTGATAGAGGAGGGAGAAGCTGAGGAGGTTCTAGAGAGACCGAAGACAGAGAGATTGAGAAGATTTCTCAGTGTATTTGAGAGAGAGCCGGAGGAGGCTGAAGTTATTGTATGAGTTTAAAATTATGATGGTAATATGAAGGCCTTACTGTAGTACTCCACTATCTTTCCTGTCTGCATGTTCCACATTCCTACTAGCTTCCACGTGCATGTAGATCCCGACGGTATGATGGCATATATGTTGTAGTTTGCTCCCATTCTATCATGGTCTGCGTCTAGCTTTATCACCCCTGTTAGTGCTCCCTTACCCCATAGCGATCCTGTCACCCATGGACCAGAGAGCTCGCCCTTAGCTGTTGGTATTGGTTTACCTATGCTATATAGGTAGGCTACTTCTGGAAGTATCTGGTTTATGTAGGCCGTATCTAGCGTGCCCTTGTCCAGGTAGGATTTTAGTGCTGATAATGCTACAACCCATACAGCATCATACTCTATTGATGCATACTCCCATGTTCCAACGACACCAGGATGCTGTTTTAGTACTCTCTCCTTTAGCCAGTTCATTCTTGACTCTGGTAGACCTACAACTGTTGACAGAAGTCTGACCTTGACGGCTATTGGACATACCTTATATACTGCTGGGCTTCCAGCAAAGCCATCGCAGCCTAGCCATAGAACCTTCATTAGTTCGGGGTATCCTGAAGCTGTCCTGAGAATGTACGCGATCTCGTCAAATGTTATTGCTTCAACAGCTACATGGTCATAACCGTATTTTGAAGCGAAGCTCTTCACACAGCCGTCTAGGGCAGCGACGTAGCTTGTATATGTTGATGCTGTTGGTGGATAGCCTATGGCCTTGTACTCTATGCCGTAGTCTTTCAGATGCTTCTCTAGGTACTCTGTTAGTCCTTTACCCCATGGGTCTACACGGTATATTATGCATACTGCCTTTATTCCTAGATCCTTTATCACTGTAGCTAGTGCCTTGCTCTGCCACATGTCTGGTGGAGCTAGTCTGAAGACATATGGCTTAGGAACGTGGAGCGACATAGCTGTTGATGATTGTGATACCACTATGACATGGTCAGCTGCAGCCTTCTTGTATATTGCTGATAGTGCCAGGCTGCTCATTGGACCGATTATCAGTTTTATGCCGGCGCTGACTGCTGCCTCGTACGCCTTTATCGCACCTGTATAGCTTGTTGCAGTATCGTAGAACGCGGCTGTGAACCTGTATGGCAGGCCAGCACTTGCAAGCCAGCTGTTGATGTCGTGTATCGCTATCTGTCCAACATATTTGTTCAGTACGCCGTCGCTTGATAGGCCGCCAGTCAGTGGTAGCAGGAATCCGATAGTTATCGTGGTAGTCTTGCTGGGGGCAGAGGGCTTCGTAGTTGGAGTAGTTGGTGTTGTCTTTGTTGGTGTCGGTCTTGATGGTGCTGCCTTGTGAGATGTCGCGTACCATGCTGCTACTCCTATCACTATTATAGCTATTATGATCCCGGCTACTATTGCTCCGACTTTCTTGCTGACCATGGCTGTTTAACTTTTATTGAGACTCCTTTTAAATCGTTATCATCTGTTTATTTTTACTGTAGGTCTTTGTGAGATCTCTTTGTTTTAGATTAGGCCAAATAGGTCGTCTCAGTATGTACTTAATCTTGTGCATTCAGTGTAGTGGCCTTCATGTGAATTCTCATTTATGTTCTGAGATAATGTTTAAAATTTAATGCAATGTTAGATCTTCTCCATGATAAGCTCATTCCTGACACAGGCGATATGCTACAGTAACATCATAGCACTGCTCACACTTAGCCTAACGTTGACATATATGACGACTAAGGTGCCCAACTTCATGCAGGGAAGCTTTGCCATGGTTGGAACGTACGTCGCTGCCGGCGTGTACTATCTGCTACATGTGCACCCCTACTACTCGCTGCCTCTCGAGTGCATAGTTGGTGCTCTTGTAGGAGTAGCAGTGTACTATCTGATAATAAGGCCTCTCATAAAGAGAGGTGCGTCCGTTATAATGCTTATGATAGCCACGTTCGCTGGTGACTTCGTTCTCTGTGGACTGTTGTTCATATATGCTAACTATCTGCAGGACCTGGGAATACAGGTCAGACCTCTGTGGTATGCTCCAGACTTCTCGCTTGCTGGAGTGCCCGTGCTTCTCATATTCTCTCTGCTCTCGATAGTCATACTCTACCTCATACTGTTCATAGTACTCTACAAGACCAAGTTCGGTACTGCAATACGCGCAGCAGTGGAGAATCCATCTCTTGCTCAGACGCTCGGCGTGAACCTTGAGGCTGTGAGAGTGTTCTCATGGGCACTATCAGGACTTCTATCAGCCTATGCAGGCGTGCTATGGCCCCTCATACCTAGTGTAAGCATAACAGACCCCTCATACGGCTCTGCACAGCTTCCACTAATATTCGCGTCAAGCATAGTTGGAGGTCTGGACAGCCTTATCGGAGCGATAATAGGAGGGTACATAATAGGGTTCTCTCAGATATATCTCCCATACTTGACTGGTTATACAGAGCTTGGATATGTGTTCCCACTAATAATAATGGTCATAGTGCTGCTAATATGTCCGAAAGGTGTTGGAGACATTATAGAGAGAGCACTTCTAGGTAAGAAAGCACCTTCACGCAGGGTGTGACCATGGTGAACATAGTATCACTACTAGAATACATAGGATACTGGTTTGGCCTATATCTACTAGTATCGTCTGGACTAAACATAGAGGTCGGATACGCAGGAATACCAGACTTCGGAAAAGCCATGTCATATGCTGTCGGAATGTTAGCAGTTTACCCACTATGGAACTGGGCCCTAGCATACGTTCAGGGAAACGCTGCTCTCTCGATTCTCCTGCTCATAGCTATAATAGTCACGAGCTTCGTAATCGGGTTTGCTGTGGGAGCCGTCTCCATACTTCCAGCAGCAAGATTGAAGGAGGACTACCTAGCAATGTACCTGCTAGGTATTGCAGAGATAACAGTATACCTGCTCTATCTCAGAGTGTTCACACCGCTCGGAGTGACGCTGAGCGGTGACATATTTGCATGGGCGGGAAGGTACGAGGACGCTGTATCTGTGATAATAGTCATAGTAGTTGCACTAGCAATATTCTACCTACTGTATAGACTTTCGAACACACCCTTCGGAAGAGTGCTGAAAGCTCTCAGAGAGAACGAGCTCGTGGTACAGACCCTTGGACGTAACGTCATGACGTACAGGATAATTGCTATGGGTATAGGATCGGGAGTTGCAGCAATAGCTGGAGCGTTAAATGCATTATATCTACAGGAGGCAGCAATAGGAGTCATGGCTAGACTATACTGGACGTTTATACCATGGCTAATAATACTGCTAGGCGGACTAGGAAGTCTAATAGGAACACTTGTAGGAACACTGATATACGTTATCATAAGAGGACTCATAAGAGTCTACGGACCCCTGATACAGCTACCATTTCCACCAAACTACCTGTTTCTCTGGGTCATGTTCGGAATAGTGATCATAATAATACTGCTCTTCAGACCTGAAGGCATACTACCTGAGAAGCCTATACTTACCAAACCCATGAAGAGACTTAGAAAACAGAAGGAGAAGGAGAGGAAAGAGAGCAAATGAGTACCTGGAGCCCCGGCCGGGATTTGAACCCGGGACCTGCCGATTACCAGTCGGCCGCTCTAACCGGGCTGAGCTACCGGGGCTATTTTCTCATAGCCTTCTTAAATGGGGCTCCTTAAATCCTTTTCGAGCCATGACGTACAGATCACTCTCATGGGGATAGATTTAAAAATCCTCACATGTCAAGCTATAGTGAAGAAAGGCCCCGTAGCTCAGCCTGGATAGAGCGGCGGCCTTCTAAGCCGTAGGTCCCGGGTTCAAATCCCGGCGGGGCCGCCATGTGGCCCCTACAGCTTTAACGGCTCTGCCATTTCAAGGTTTATTGGGTGCATGCATGGTACCTCCTTTATCCCTCTGAGACCTATTATGAGCTCTAGGAGCTCTCTTTCTGACTTTTGCTTAACTAGTTCTACAACTTTGTCTATTACTTTTCGAACCTTTTCGTTAAGCTTGTTATATATTTTCTCTGCCTCCTCTCTCTTTACTAGTCTATAGTTCTGTCCTTCCTGTTTTAAGATCCCGGTATCGTTTATGAGCTCGTCCAGCACGTTCTGCACGTCGTGTCTATTGTCTGGATAGATGCTGTAGTGGTATTTCTTCCATTTTAGCCCTGTTAGTGGTCGACCGATCTCTACCTGTGCTACATAGTCTATAAGTAGGAGGTACTGGAATAGTTTTGTCCTGCTCATGACCTCACATTTATATATTCCTGATAGTACTATCTCTGTTAGACAGGTCATGTGTGTAGTATCGTTATCTAATGTTTAAGTATTAGCAGTGCGAACGTTGACCGCAGATGATGAGTGCGGTCGAAGCGGATTAATGAAGAGGGCTTAACGGGGCTGAGTAGTTCCACAATCTTTAAAGATTTCGAAGTGCTATACAACATATGCCTATAGAGGTCAAGAATCTTCATGTATGGCTCAAGGGTGATCATGTTCTGAAGGGTGTCGAGATGAGCATTGAGAGGAAGACTCTGCTTCTTGGACCGAACGGGAGCGGCAAGACTACTCTCATAAAGGCTATCCTAGGGATGCTTAACATAGATGAGGGCGACATAATTATTGATGGTAGAAGTGTTAGAACTATCGAGAAGTGGATTCACGTGATGAGCACGAACCTCGTAGATGCATATAGCATACTTCCCGAGAACATTAGGACCATAGTGAAGCTATATGAGGATCTGCTAGACCTCGATACTAGCCTGTTCTCGGAGCTCGTAGAGATGTTCGGTATAAAGGAGGTTCTTCCTAAGACTCTTTACGAGATCTCTACGGGCCAGAAGAAGCTTGTCACGCTTTCTCTAGCGATATCTGCCAGAGGAAGGTACATGGTTCTCGATGAGCCTTTCGAGGACGTTGATCCGGGACGTAAGAAGAGGATACTAGATATAATACTTGGCACTGAGTCCACAGTGTTGCTGAGTACTCATGAGTTATGGATGATAAAGCTGTTCAGAGACTGGGACTGTTATTTCATGCTCTCAGGGAGAGCTTACGGTCCTGTGAGAGTTAGCGACCTCCTAGAAGCTCGATTAGTCAGAGGAGACCGTGAGGGAGCATTGCTGACTTTCGATCTAGGTGGAGAGAAGATAAGCATAGTGAAGAACGTCAACGAGGGAATACCACTCTCAGAGCTCTCAAGTATGGAGAAAATGTTCGAGATCCTTTACGAGGCTCCGGTAGCCCAGTAACCTTATAACCGCACTTCAACATATCTACACATGGCAGTAAGCAGATACCTAGTGTATAAGGTCAAGAGCACAGCATTAAATAAACACGCACTATTCTGGGGCATACTATTCTGCGGCTTCTGGGCAGTTCTAGACCTGGCAGTGTTTGGAAGCAACGTACCTCCAATATCTGAAGCCTGGACCTACTATGTTGGTGCTGTATACGCTCTCCTGCTGACTATATCACTATCATCGCTTGGAATGAGCTTCTATTTCACTTTTCTCTACGGGCTCGCTGGCTTACGCTATGTGACTAAGTTCGGCAAATACAGTCTGAAGAAACTGCTTTTCGAGGATTCTGTAGCGTCTTTGATATCTACACTGTTCTATGGAACCATAATGCTCATAATGTGCATAGCTATACCATACATTAACAAGAGCGTCCTAATATCTCCGGCCAATCTAGGAATAGTGTACCTATCAATAATACTGCTTGGCATGCAGGTATATCTTATAGGTCTAGCACTATCGTTAGTGGTAGCCAAGCTGAATCTTGCCAGACACGCTAGGTTCATATCGTTCCTGATACTCATGCTCGCGTTCCTACTGTTCATTCCTGGAAACGTCGCAAATCTGCCCCAGTACTTCTATATGCTACCGATGATGGGAGCTGGAGCTATAGCTTACTGGGGCTTCACGGGTCACGTACCTCCTGTAGGTGCCTGGTGGTACTTTTATAGGAGTGGTCTTGTTCTTCCTAAGGTGAACATATGGTTATGTGTTGGTTCAAGCATCATGTGGATAGTACTCTTCTATGTGATCTGTCTAGCACTTGTGAGACGTACTAACCCTGTCCCTGTCGAGGAGATAGTCAGGTAGTCTCCGCACAGCTCTCACATTCTTTTAAACCTAGTCAAGATATATCTAGATCCGATGGGAAAGTACCCGCGACTTTTTGGCACAAACGGTATAAGAGGAGTCGTAAATGTTGAGCTGACACCACAGTTTGTTACTAGGATAGGGATGGCTATAGGAACGTACTTCTCAGGCAAGGAGGTGCTCATAGGATGGGACTCCAGAACCTCAAGCGAATATGTTGCAAACATAGTGAAAGGATGCCTAGTAGCATGTGGATGCGACGTGTATGAGATAGGTCTGGCACCTACACCGGCGACTCAGTACCTAGTTAAGAGACATGGCTTTGATGGTGCTGTCATAGTTACGGCTAGTCACAATCCTCCACAGTATAATGGTATAAAGGTCGTGGGTCCGAGAGGCATAGAGATACCGAGAAGCGAGGAGGAGAAGATAGAGGAGCTTTACTGGGAAGAGAAGTTCGCTTTAAAACCATTTAACGAGCTAGGCAACATCCACGATGCCAGGTACCTGCTCAACACATATATCGACGACATACTCTCGAGAGTAGATCTAGAAAAGGTGAGAAAGGCCGACATGAAGATAGTGATTGACTGTGCTAATGGTGCAGCATCCCTACTCGTTCCAGAGCTACTGAGGAGAGCTAGAGTGAGATATCTGGCACTCAACTCTTATCCTGATGGTAGGTTCCCAGATAGACCTCCCGAACCCAGACCCGACACTGTGGTTGACCTCATAAAGACTGTACGAGACCTCGGATGCGTAGGGATAGCATATGATGGAGACGCTGACAGGTCAATATTTGTAGACGAGACAGGAGAGTTCCTCTGGGGAGATCGTTCAGGAACCATAATAGCCAGCCACATAGTTGATCGAGAGACCAGAGACTACTCGAGAATAGTTGTGACTCCAGTATCATCTTCAAAGCTTGTAGAGGAAGTACTTACAAGACTCAACATAAAGATAGAGTGGACACCTGTCGGTGCAATAAACGTGTCTTATAGGATACTGGAGACAAACGCCTTCTGCGGCTTCGAGGAGAATGGAGGCTTCCTCTACACTAGACATAACCCTGTGAGAGACGGTCCGATGACGACGATGCTCATGCTCAGCCTCCTTGCCGAGACCGGGAAGAAGCTTCATGATCTGTATGAGACTCTTCCGAAGTACTACGCTGTGAAGCTTAGAGTGGAGGTAACTCCTGAGCAGAAGGAGAAGTTCCACAAGGTTGTAGAGGTTCTGAAGGAAGAGTACTCACAGTACAGGCAGATATTTATAGACGGCATAAGAGTAGACATGGAGGACGGCTGGTTTCTCGTTAGACCTAGCGGGACAGAGCCGATAATAAGGATATTTGTAGAGCATAGGGACCCAGCTAAGGCACAGGAGCTAGCCACTAGACTGAGACATGTAGTGGAGAAGGTACTCAAGGGCTAAGTATCTCCTGCATATACCGTCACAGTTATTTAATAGATAGGGAAGCATCTCTAACACATGTCTTCTCAGGTTCAGGCTCAAGAAGTTAAGAAGACTACAAAAGGTAGAAGACTCACAGTACGAGACTACGAGTCCTGTGTCGGCTGTGGCCTCTGCATGCTAGCATGCTCACGTAGACAGGGACACCTAGGCTTCGGAAAGTCTGCAATAGTTGTCCGATCAATGGGCGGATTCGAGAGAGGATTCTCGATAATAGTCTGCAGATTATGTAAGGACCCGCCATGCGTACGTGTATGTCCGATGGATGCCATAGAGAGGAGAGGAATAGTTCTCTTTGTAGATTATGACAAGTGTATAGGCTGCAAGAGATGTGTAGAAGCATGCATAGTAGGTGCAATACAGTGGGACGAAGAACAGAATAAGCCGCTAATATGTACACACTGTGGATTCTGTGCAATGTTCTGTCCACACAATGTTCTGACAGTTCAGGAAGTAGAGATTACAGAGACAGAGTAACACGTGGCATGTATTGGCCAGAGCCTGGATTAGCGTACAATATTGATTCTTTATACTGGTAAAAGTATAAGTATCTCCTAAACATAGAAGATAGTGCATATAATGAAGAGTGTAACTAGCGTTAGCCCTTCAGATGTGCTAGATGTTGCATTATCCTCAATTCCAGTAATCACCGCATATACTGTAGAAGTACTGAACCTAATACTGAGGTCGAGAGAGAAGAGCAAGCTTATAGGAGAAATTGACGAGAAGATAAGAGAGTTGAAGGCAAGGCGAGCGAAGTTTGAGAAGGCATATCAGATCCTTCTTGAGAAGCGAGAGAACATTAGGAGGCGCATAGTAGAGGTTGAGAGTGAGCTTCAGAGCGTTAGGAAAGCAATAGAGAGACTTCGAAGAGCTCAGGAGCTAATTGAAAGGGATATCGAGCGCGCGAGAGATGACGCTAGGATCCTTGAGAGGAAGATACGGTTATGGGAGAAATTGTATATCATCGACTTGATCTTGCAGAGGATCGCTCATAGAAGTATGGGTGAGAAATATAGGCGAGCACTTGAGGATGTACTGACAGAGATTGATAAGAAGTTGAAGAAGCTTGATTCGATAAAGAAGGATATCGAAGCACTGAAGGACAGAGGAACAGTCCTAGAGGAGGACAGACATACACTAAATACGGAGCTTAACAGGATATCTGAGGACATAGCTCGAGTAGCGAGAAAGATCCGAGATCTCGATTACGAAGAGAACAGGTTAAGGTACAGGATCGCAGAGATAGAGCGTGAGCATATTGATAGCAAGGTTCTCGATAGACTCACGGCTAATCCTATACTTCTTGTAGCTCTCCTCATGATACCAGCATACGTGCTGTCAGGACGATCTATAGAGCTTGTACATACGATGAGTTTTGTACGTGATCGAGGAAGATTCGTCATAGCTTTTGTTAAGCCTTTAGAACATCCCTACACTGTGTTCTATACTGACTCTGCAAGCTTGCTCTTGTCTAGGTATGAAATAGAGAAGCTATATGCGACCACTCTTCACGAGCTTCTCCACTTATCACCTGTGTGGATCGGACTCAGAAGTCTTAACGAGGATGAGGTTACGTTTCTTGTAGACACTGTGAGAAGATACAGCAGTGCAAGATCCTCGTGGAAAGATATAGAGATCAGTATTGAGATATCACCGATACAGTACATGATCTCTGAGGAAATAGCTTCAAGAGTCTCGATCTACAATATATACAAGGTGTCTAACAGGTTCGTTCTTGATAGAGGTGTATCAAAGATAGATCTTCCAGTTAAAATCTTTCCTAGAGATCTCAGAGATAGGAGGAGCGTGAACTATCTGAGACAGAAGTTGAGAGAGATTGATAGAGAAACAATCAATTTCCTATCCATGATCCGAGGAGCAAGAGACCCCTCACAAGTGCTCTCCACATTGAGGAACTTCATAATCTTAAAAAGTTAGACATGTCGATTATTGAGTGCTGCCATGCCTATAATATCATTCGAGAAGTGGGATCTTGAGAGACTTGTCGGGACATCGTTGAGTAAGAGCGATATTGAGGAGATATTCTCAAGATTGAAGGGAGAGCTCGAGAAGATAGAGGGAGACACCATAGAGCTCGAGGTCACTCACGATAGACCTGACATGTTCTCGGTAGAGGGCATAGCCCGCGTTGTGAGAGGTCTTCTAGAGATAGAGCTTGGTGCTCCAAGAATAGACGTGAAATATGACGCATATGATATGTATGTTGACGAAGTACCCTGGAGAAAATATGTCATAACTAGCATAGTACGTGACGTGACGCTAGATGAGGAGGCTGTGAGACAGCTCATGCAGCTACAGGAGAAGCTTCATCAGACGTATGGTAGAGATAGGCGAGTCGTAGCGATAGGGCTCTATGATGCTGATAAGATAAGGTTTCCAATAAGATACACCTATGCTAGAGTAAGCGAGGTCAGGTACGTTCCTCTAGGATACGACAGACCTATGAAGGGCGAGGAGGTTCTAGAGCTGACAGAGAAGGGTCAGAGGTATAGAGACGTAGCTTTAAGTCCAGATAAGGAGTATGTTCCCATAATAGTGGACTCTTCTGGAGAGGTGCTTGTGATAATACCAATACTGAACTCTGAGCTACATAAAATAACGGAGAACACTAGAAACATAATGATAGATGTCACAGGGACAGACCTGAGAAGAGTTATCGACGTGTTCAGAGTAGTCGTATACAACGTTGCAGAGAGAAGTCGCTCAAAGAAGGTTGAGGTCCCTAGATTACACTCAGACTACTTTCCAAAAGTTAGGAACGAGCTTTTCAGCAGCTTAAGATACGATATTGATGAAAAGTACGTGGAGGAGATATCCGGCATAGAGCTCTCACGTGAGGAGCTGGTCAGAACTCTCATGAAGGCTCGACACGACGTGGAGGTAGCTGGAGACCGCGTTATTGTTAACGTACCTCCATATAGGATAAACGTTCTTCATAAAGTTGATATCGTAGAGGACGTGCTCATAATGTACGGCTATGACAGGATACCGCTAGAGTATCCTCCCCAACCTGTACACGGCTCCAAGAGCCTTATCAGCAGACTCTCCACTCAGCTGAGATCTCTGCTCAGAGGTATGGGCTTCATAGAGGTGATGACGTATGTCATGACTAGCAGAAGACTTCAAGAGATATGCAAGCAGTCTGGCATCATAGAGGTCATAAATCCGAAGTCTGAGCTCTATAACTCTATTAGAAGATGTGTATGGGTACAGCTTCTTAACCTCGTTCGAGAAAATACTGCTCTTGCAGAGAGAGGAGTCAAGCTATTTGATATAGGAGACGTCGCATGGTACGAGAACGATAGGATAGTACAGGATATTCACCTCGGAACACTGATAACAGGAAGAGACGTCACCGTCACGGACATGTTGACAATATTGAGAACGCTTCTCAAACTACTTAACATGGAAGTAGAGCTGAGAAAAGGAACTGTGCCAGGTCTAGTACCTGAGAGAACTGGAATCATAGTAGAGAGAAAGAGAGGAACTGAATTAGGATACATAGGAGAGGTTCACCCACAGGTGCTGACCAGTCTAGACTACTATAATCCTACAGCGATAGGAGAGATCTCCATATCTAGACTAGTAGAGGCGCTATGATGCTTGTTCTAGCCTTCTCAGATACTGACAGGTTCTCATATAACGTATATAGGAAAATTGAGAGAGAACTCAACAATGTGAGAGAGTTCTCTAACATGAGAGTAAGTCTATATAGAGAGACTCCTGTAATCCTTATCAGGGGCAAAGATCTCCCATTCATAGAGAAAGAAGAGCTGGATAAGGCTCTAACATGTTTATCAGTTAAGGATCCAAAAATAGTATTCATAAGCAGACACGAAATGAGAAGTCCAAAACCAATGCTTACAGTACACACAAGTGGGAACTGGGGTAGAGCAGAGTATGGAGGAGTCGATAATGAGGTATCTATATGTAACGCATGTCTAAACTCTAACATCATAAGATATCTTAAAAAACTAGCAGAAGAGAGAGAACTATCTACAGAGTATGACGTCATTATGGAGGCTACACATCATGGACCATCGATAGACTATGAATCCTGCTTTGTTGAGGTAGGCTCAACAGAGAGAGAGTGGAGCGATGTCAGATGTATTAACCTGTTTGTAGATCTTATAGAGGCTATGATAGGGGGCTTCAATATGTTCCTTAGAAAGATTGGAAAAGTAACAATCTCTATCGGCGACCTACATTATTGTACCTTAATGAACTATGTACTCAATGGGGAAATCGATCTTGGACATACAATACCTAAGTATGTAGAGATCTCTGAAAAAAATGTAAGAGATGCCATAGTTAGGACCATGCCAGAGATTGAGCGCGTGATAGTTCACTGGAAGTCTCTTAAGAGAGACACTAGAGAGCTCGTGCTTAAGGTGCTTGAGAATTATTCAAATATTGAGATTATTAAGCGTAAGTGAGGTTATTACCCTCCCATGATTGTTCTTCTGAGCTCCTTAGCCATCTCCTCGTATCTCCTAACCTGTTCAGGCGATAGCGATGGCTGTACCCTCTTCAGAGCTTCCTCGAAATGTCTTATCTCTACAGGCTTTATTGTGCCAGCCTTTATTGATTCTCTCAGTGCTAGCATCGCTGCCTCGCGTACTAGGGCTGCTAGGTCTGCTCCTGTGTAGTATTCTGTCCTCTTAGCTAGATCTCTCAGATACTTGTAGTCTCCCTCCTTTATCTCGTCTGACACCTTTATCTTCTTGACATGTACCTTAAGGATCTCGTATCTTGCCTCTTCGTCTGGTGGTGGTATGTAGATTATTCTGTCGAATCTTCCTGGTCTTAGTAGTGCTGGGTCGAGTATGTCTGGTCTGTTTGTTGCAGCAATAACAACAACATTCTTCAGTGGTGCTATTCCGTCTAGCTCTGCTAGTAACTGGTTAACTATTCTGTCTGTTACTCCGCTTGTGTCATGTCTGAGTCCTCTTGATGGTGCTATTGCGTCTATTTCGTCGAAGAATACTACGCATGGTGCAGCCATCCTAGCCTTCTTGAAGATCTCTCTGATTGCTCTCTCTGATTCTCCAACCCACTTGCTCAGTATTTCTGGTCCTCTTACTGCTATGAAGTTAGCACCACTCTCAGTAGCAACAGCCTTAGCCAACAAAGTCTTACCACAACCAGGAGGACCAAAAAGCA
>JAADER010000048.1 GCA_013153275.1 Thermoproteota archaeon | reverse complement strand
TAACCACGCTGTGTCACCTGGTGACAGTGTGGGAGCAGTCATAGCGATCTAACTACAACGCTTTTTAAAAATAGGTTTTACAGACAGATAGTCAAGTAGCATGGGTATATATAGGACATATGGCCGATAATATATATCTAATGTGGTCAGATGTTCAACATCTGTCGCTCGAGATAAGCATTAAATATATCAGGTATATAGAGGCAGAGAGCCTGAATGAGGGTCTGCGTGGTTGGCTGCGGAGTCGTCGGATCCTTTCTATCTCTTTTCCTGAAGGAGAGAGGCGTAGACGTAACAGCGATATCTAGGAGGAGAAGGTACCCAAGGATAGGTCTAATACAGTCAATAATGCAGAAACATCCTGCAGACATCTATGCTGCAAGAAGAACTAGAGAGCTCTACCTTGAGATATCGAGAAGATATAACATAGATGATGTGTTGACATATGTGAGATCGTACACAGTTGTTAGAAAAGAAAAGGAGGAGCATGTTGACAAGCTTGTAGAACAATGGAAAAAGAACGGAGTAAGTATCGAGAAACTTGAGAGAGATTCTCTTAAAGAGATACCATTCAAACATTATGAAGACGAGATCATATACCTATGTACAAATGACACAATAGTGAGGATAGATAAGCTTATAGACAAGATATGGAACATAGTTAACGTAAAGAAACATAACGTCGAAATAAAGGGCTCCATTGAGAACGTTAAGATATACGTCGACGGTAGAGAGCTTAAGAAAAAGTTTGACAAGATAGTGATATGTTGTGGGTCCTGGACTCGTTCACTTCTGCGAAAGGTCGGAATAACGTTGCCATTATTACCATATAAATGTCAGGCAGGACTCTTTGCTCTATCTACAAGAGATTCCAACTACATACTTTATGACTATGTTAACAAGACCTATGTCAGACCTTGTGGAGAGCTCTCTAAGCTTAGGATAGGGAGAGAGAAGCTCATGGTTGCTGGAAACGGAAATACGCCTCCCATGGAGCCTGAAGAGAAGGCAGAGGTCGAGCCCTGGTTTGCTGATGAGATCATACCGAAACTGAGGAGAAGGTTTGAGAAGGTTCGATATCTGAAAGGTAGTGCTGGTTTCTGTGATACAACTCCTGACGCTCGACCTATAATAGCATCGTTTGGAAGTCTCATCGCTGTATCTGGATTTGATGGGTATGGTGCTGAGATAGGGCCGGCAGTTGCAGAGATCGCATGTAAGGTAATACTGGATGAGCCCTTGAACGAGCTCGAGAGGAGCTTTCTGGTAGATAGGTTTGGGACAGGTGTCGAGGCTAGTTCTCTTCCAGAGGTTGAGGCTCATGAGCTTTAGGTTTCTAGGTGTCCCCGCCTGACCGCGAGCCCTTCATTCAGGGCTTCTCGCCCTGTCCAGGCCCGTGAGACCAGCGGGGTTGCTGTTAGTGTTGGCTGGAGGGTTGATATCTCTTTCCTTCTGGAACATGCATTTGAGGAGTCTGTATAGTCTTATGAGTGCTTTTATCTTCGTGAAGCTTAGAGTCGTGTTACCTGTCTTTAAGATGTTTCTTATTCGCATGATCTCTGTTCCACACTCCTCCGATTGGAGACCTAGTTCTCGACACATGCATGCCCAGTCGTCGCATCTCGTTATTGCGTTGCTTAGTCTCTCGTTCTCTGCTATTTCCCTAATTTTCTCAAGTAGCGATACTGCGTCTTCTAGGAACTTGTATAGGGCCATCTCTATAGCTATCATAAGCTCCTCAGCCTTCACTAGCACGTTCTCGTCTAGAGTTATCGTCTCTACTCCCAGCTCTCTTGCCAAGGCCTCGGCTGAGGTGTTCGAGAATCCTCGAGCCACGATAAGCGGTCTCGCGTTAAGTATCTTAGCATTAACATATGCCTGTCTTATCCCTGTCACATCGATCTTGCCTGACTTGACCTCTACCGCATACTTGTTACCTGCAGCGTCCTGAGCTAGTATATCTACCTCGCCTACCTCGTTGCCGTTCACGAACACGCGTATCCTCTTTCCCAGTATAATGAATCCCAACCTGGACAGAAGCTCCGCCACGAAGTCCTCAAATCTTGCCCCTCTGTTAGTCAAGGCTCTCTATAGGTAATCTACACTAGGTGGGTTATAATGGTATCGATCCTCGTACAAGAATGCTTACTGGGCCTTTCCTAGGCTCTTCTCCACAAGCTTCTCCGCAATGTCAGGTGACGCCTTTATGCCTAGCTCCTCTACCACCTTAAGCATCTTCTCCCTCTCGTTCAGTGGTTTAATATGGTCAGGAGTCGTTACAACTATCTTCCTCTTGTCTCCCAGATAGATCTCTATCACGTATGCTCTACCTCTCTTTCCTATTATCGTCCCAACCTTACCCTGATATCTTCTGTGAGGCGCTGTCGTAACATATGTTGGATCTATGTCTATCACAACCTTCTCGCCGATATCGTACCTATATAGCCACCTTATGAGACCTGGTCTACCCTTCTCTCTAGGCGACTTGGATAGGAGCTTCCTGCACTTGAATCTGTATCCATGTGTCCTCTTTACCATGGCTTCTTCAGGGAGAGAGGACTATCGAAGTTATAAATCTTATTCTCTCTAGTGCGTAAGGGTTTTTTAACCCCTGTATGGCTTTCCTATATGTCTAAGAGGATTATAAGTGTTGAGGACATAACGATACCAGAGGCCTTGAAGCTTCTCGAGGACATGTTATCCAGGTATGGTATAAGCGAGGTCGAGGTCTCAGAAGTCCTCACTTATCTCAGAAGGTTCTCTAAGACCGATGCGGAAAGCGCTAAGAAGATAGTTGAGGAACTTGTGTCGAAGTTTGGAATAGCTAGGATGACTGCTATACAGATAGTTAACATAATGCCTAAATATGTTGAGGAGCTTCGGACGATACTTGGTCTCGAGAAGAGAGAGTTCACAGACGAGGAGCTCCAGGAGATGTTAAACATAATAGATAGATATAGAAAGAAGAAGTGAAAAGTAGGAAGATAGGCAGTAACTTATGGCGAGAAAGGAAGAGTACGCATATATACTAGACATAATTCCACCAGAGCAGGTAGTGCTGAGAGAGAGCACCATAATACGCAGGGGGTTCCCAAGAAACGAGACATATGTACAAGCAATAGGAGAGCAGTACTTCACCCTTCTGGAGCTGACGGTGAAGCCCGGCGTTGAGGTACAGATAATGGAGAGGGTATACATAGGTCCCGGAGTGAGAGACAAGATAGATAAGATAGTGAGAAGGCTGAAATATGACGAGCTGACTGAGGAGGCTAAGGCTAATCTCGAGAAGGTGATCCTAGAGATAGTGAAGAAACAGGAGAAACGGTTTGTAGAGTTCTTCAACAAGGCAGGACCTATAACGCTTAAACTACACTCTCTAGAACTGTTGAAGGGTATAGGAAAGAAGACTCTATGGACCATACTTGAGGAACGTAAGAAGAGACCTTTCGAGAGCTTTGAAGATATTAGAAAGAGAGTCGGGATAGATCCCGAGAAGCTGATTGTTGATAGGATACTGAGAGAGCTTCAGGGAGGTGAGAAATATTACCTCTTTGTTGGCGGACCCTACTCTGCAGCTCTTGCCTAAATCTCACTTTGTTCTCATTATCTTCCTTCGTCCTCCAATATCCCAGACCTCGACCTGTATACCTGGCTCAAGCTTTCCGCGAACCTCTTCCTCCACCTCATTCATCGTCAGCTCGAATGTTGAGTAGTCTCGTAGGTCCATGAGCTGTATCGTGTCTCCTGATATTGCTATGATCTGGGCATTGAACTTCTCTATAAGGGGCACCTCTACCTGTGCGTCTGATGGGACGACCATAGATCTCTTCACTCCGTCGAACACTCCTATGCCTACTATTCTCACTTTTGCTGAACCATGTTTACCTGTCTTGCTCTTCTCTATCTCTACAACCTTGCAAGGTTCGTCATCTATTACTACGTAGCTTCCCTCTTTTAGTGAGCCTGCCTCTACGGGTTTTACTCTTGACCTATCTACTGGCATGGTCTTTGCTAATACTTGAAGAGTCCTCTATTAAGTTTTGTTCAGGGTCGCAATGCTTATTATTTAGTCAGTTTGTAACGTAGTGCACGCATGTCGAGGCAGAAGAGGACAAGTGTGAGAAAGCCGGTATATCTAGTTGATACAACATTGAGAGAAGGAGAACAGACTCCGGGAGTATCCTTCACAGTAGATCAGAAGCTGGAGATCGCGAGAAAGCTTGACGAGGCTGGAGTAGACATGATAGAGGCAGGACATCCAGCAGTGGCTCCAGACGTTGAGAAGGCTGTGAGACTCATTGCTCGTCAGGGATTCGAGGCTGAGATAATAGGTCATTGTCGAGCTGTGAAGTATGATATTGAGAAGGCTGCTGAGTGTGAGGTTGATAGAATAGCAATATTCTACGGAGTGAGTGACCTGCATTTGAAATATAAGCACAAGGTATCGAGAGAGGAAGCGTTGAGCATAATAGCAGAACATGTAAGCTTTGCAAGATCCCACGGAGCAAAGGTGAGGTTTACAGCAGAGGACGCATCGAGGACAGATGTAGACTTCCTCATACAGGTTGTGAGAACAGCATACGAGGCAGGCGCAGACAGAGTCAGTCTAGCAGACACCGTCGGAATATTAACGCCGTTCCGAGCGAAGGAGCTCTTCGAGACTGTGAAGAGAGCTGTTCCAGGAGTAGAACTAGACATTCATGCTCATAATGACCTTGGGATGGCTGTAGCTAACTCACTGGCAGCATTTGAGGGAGGCGCATCTGCGATCCACGTCACAGTTAACGGGATAGGTGAGAGATGTGGTATCGCCAGTCTTCAGGAGATAGCTGTAGCATTGAAGGTGCATTATAATATTGACACTATCGACCTCAGAAGAATCATGGAGCTCTCTAAACTTGTAGAGAAATACTCTGGAATAGTGCTTCCACCTCATGCACCAGTAGTAGGAGACAACGCCTTCACACACAAGGCTGGAGTACATGTTGCAGGAGTGCTCGCTAACCCACAGACATATGAGCCATATCCACCAGAGATGGTTGGGAGATCACGTGACTGGGTAATAGACAAGTACACTGGGAAGAAGGCTGTAAAAGCAAGATTAGAGAGGCTCGGCGTACAGGTCAGCGATGAGGAGCTTGATCTAATAGTCAAGAAGATAAAAGAGAGATCAGGAGCAAGATCGTGGAGAGATGAGGATCTTCTAGAGCTAGTTGAGGAAGTGACAGGTAGGAGAGTCCTTCTAAGACCTCCAGAGAAGCTTGAGGCTCTAGTATGGGTGAAATGTGAATCAAATATATACACTACCGCTATTGCAAGAAGAATATCGGCTATTCCTGGAGTAGTAGAGGTCATGGAGGTGACGGGAGAGTACGATATAATAGTGAAGATATCCGTGAAAGACCAGCAGGAGCTTAATAGTGTCGTCGAGACTATAAGAGAGGTGAAGGGAGTACAGTCAACGCATACACAGCTAGTGCTCAAGAAGATGTAGAACGCCTATAACGTTCTATCAAAGTCTTCTCTATGACCTTGTTAATGATCACTTGAACAACGTCGAAAGGTCTCATAGTATTGATAACTATGCCGTTCATTCTCTCAGCAAGCTTCAGATACTCTCTTCTAGCTAGAACATAGTACCATAGAGGATGCTCATGCTTTCTTCTCTCATAACTTAACAGAGGATTCGTATCAAGCACTAGAAGCAGGCTAGGACGAGGTGTGAGCTTATATACCAGGAACTCGAGAAATCTAGGTATCGGGTATCCCAGACATTTGAACCTTATATAATAATCATAGAAATATCTATCACATATTACCCATCTTCCTCTCAACATGTTTAGAATAAGCTTACCACCAATATATACCCAGTTATCAACATACTGAAGTATGGGTCTGAGAAACGCTGAAGGTCTTCTTAGTCCTCTTCTGAACTCCTCCGTATAAACATAATCGCATCCTCTTACAGGTTTTCTCCTGATCTTTGCCTTAAGGATCGAGAGAGCTGATACTATCGGATGTTTAAAGAAGTGGTAGCATACACAATCTATTCCTAGGCTCCTCAGATACTCGACCGTGACCTTACTATGGCTCGACTTTCCCGAACCGTCAATACCTGTAAACACTATTATCCTACTACGTGCAACTTTTCTCAGATACTCATCATTAAGAACGATCGACAACACATAGAAGACTGGAGCAACATATATAGGAATAAAGGGGACAAAACTGAGACAGCAGATGAACACTCTAAGAGCATCTGCTTTATCTCTTGTAGCAATGACAAATGCTAACGGTATCAAGATGATAGGAACGTACAAATATAATGACGGAACATTAAGAACGAGCCTCGACACAATGGCAATCGCAAAAATAGCTGTCAGAAGTATCTTCATCTTCATAATGACGCAGACATACGCTGTCTAGCGATTTAAAAAGATTAAGTGGATCGGTTCTCGGTTTTTGTGTTTGTGGCGGGCCCGCCGGGATTTGAACCCGGGACCTACGGGTCTCCTCCCACGAGGGTTAAAAGCCCGCCGCTCTCTCCAGGCTGAGCTACGGGCCCACTTGCTGTAGTAGCAGTTGGAGGAAGCTTTTTAAGCCTTTTTCCAGCATTCCGATAATCAATAGTATTCTATAAACACCTCTATATACCGTGGACCACTAAAAATGAGGAAACTTAAGTATGTTTCTTGGATAATCACTCCGACAAAAGATCCCTGAGACCTATATTAATATGTTTGAACAATTTCTCCTCAGAACGGGAGAAGAATGTATAGATCTACAAGAGGAGGCAGAAGAACAGGATATAGAACGGGAGGGAAAGGAGGAACGGGAGGATTCAGAAGAAGTCCCGTAAACGTGGGCGACGTGGTAGATGTGGAGATAGTAGAGCTCTCACGTAGAGGAGACGGAATAGCAAGAATACGCGGCTTCATAATCTTCGTACCAAACACGAAACCAGGAGACAAGGTAAAGGTAAAGATAAAGAGAGTAGGAAGAAATTACGCAGTAGCCGAACTCACGACGGGAGAAAGCGAGGAAGGACTAGAATAATCAAAAATTCTCTAAACCCACACATTTAAAAACAAGTCTAGATAATTAACATTTAGCCTCAGAGACCCCGTCACAAGGGGTCGATGAGGAGGCTAGGGGTATCTAATCCCCACCATTTCGAAATTCCTACTCACATACCTCTCGTGGGGTCAGCTTTAAGAGACCTAACAGGACTATCTCACGTGACCTCGGAGACCCCCGTATGGGGGTCGATGAGAGAGGTCATCCCCTTTGCTCCCCTGCTAATCTAAATTAACTATAGCAAAGTTCCTAACAGATCCTCTAAGAGATCCTTAAGATTCTTCAAGTATTCTAAAGATGATACCTCAAGAAGTATGCTAACTATTCTCTCAGAAACATATTTAGAGTCTAATCTCTCGTCAACTATTACAGGCACACCACGCTCCTCGAACATCCTCTTAACGCTATCTGACTCTATCTGTCTTGTTATTATTATGTTGAATATGTTTCCTATATTATTCAAATATTTTTCTATATTCTTTTCTAACCTTTCTGTAATTATAAGTCTTATTCTGTATCTTATACATCCCTGAATATTCTTTACATACTGTATAATATTTATGTTACCTACTGTAGTAATATCCTCCTTAGAGAAGCCTAAAAGTAGAAGCGTTGTATCGATCCCATCTATGAGCTTTCTTAGCTCCTTTCTTTCTACTACTCTTCTTATGAATGACTCCTCTAGTATGGGCGCTGGCACTATAACTCTCAGGTATGTTGATTTCAATATTCCTATTTTTGATAGGTTTTCTGAGAACTCATTAATTATATTTAGGTCATTTTTCAGATATTTTGATAAGAGGTCTATCTTTGATATGTAGCATGATCCAGCACAGGTTCTATCTATTGTATATATCTTACCGTATCTTATATCGTTTAGAGCTCTATATAATATTATCCTGATCTTTCTATCAACATTTGACATATTTGCCTCCACTATTGTGAGATAGTGTCTCCTTATCACATTATACTTCTCAGATTCTATCCTCTCTAGGACTTTGAATCTCCTCTCTGCCTCGAGAATCGTTGGGTCTTGACTGAATAGCTGTTCTAGAAACTCTGTAGCTGTGATGTATGCTCGATATGAGGCTGTGGGTCCTAGCATTATCTCTATATCTCTCTTTAGTGGTCTCGTGATCTCTTCTATGTTTATCACTTTCTCATAGTTGCTTCTTCTCTCGAATCTTAACGTTAGTAGAGCCATGTAGCTTGCCACTGTCTTCACAGGATCGTCTTTCGTGAAGTACCTGTTTGCTATCTCTTCTATAGCCATGAGTTCCTTAAATATTTGTCTGCAAGTAGTATTGATATAGGTTAAACTATGGCGGAGTTCAGAATAGGTGAACGTAGGATAATTGTTAGGGATCTTGACTATATTGTTGATCTCTGTAGAAGTATTCGAGGAAGAATCTGTATAGATGTTCCAGTAGGTTGGAAAGATGTTGGCAGACAGGTATGTAGGATAGTGCAGAGATCCGGCATAGACCATTCGCGAGTTGTATTAGAGGGAAGAACGTGCTGGGGGGCATGTGATCTCACGTTGAGCATGTTGTACAAGTATGACCTTGTCCTTCATATCGGACACTATCTTCCTCCTAACATTGAGAGTGTGTTACGTTCTAATCTCTGTGTAAATAGTGTTGATAGGTCAGATAATTTTGCGATACTTAATATCAAGATTGATGGTAGAGATGTAATAGTGCTATACTGTCACCTCTATTATGTTCCTTCTAGAGCAGAGCTTGAGAACATGGACGAGATATTGTCCTCTCTTAAAAAGCTGAGTATTAGTGTTATTCTCTGTGTTCCACAGTATAGAGAGTATGCTGACCATATAGCTGACTCAGCCTGTATAGGTCGTGTTGACTACTTGACAGGATGTTATGTTCCCCGTCTGAGAAGAGGGGACAATGTTCTCGTTGTTGCTGAGGGGCACTTCCACATGTTGACTCCTCTCCTGTACGGTCATCCTATTGATGCAACCTTCTTTATAGATCTATCTAGAATGTTTCTTTACGATAGTTCTCATATATCTAAGATATTTAAGAGGTTGCTTCTTACAAAGATCAGGAGTCTTCTACAGGTGAGAGATATGAGGGAACCGTCTTTCTGTATTCTTCTTTCCGAGAAGCTTGGACAGCGCAGAGAGGGTCTTGTAGATGTTGTGAGCCGGCTTACGGAGGGGTTTGAGAGATATGTAGTTGAGGTAGATGATCTTAATGTTGACGTGTTGTTCTCTTATAGGAACTGTGTGTTTATTAATACTACCTGTCCAAGGCTTGGGTTCGACGATATTGATAGGTTTCAATCTCCCATAGTTAATCCTGGAGAGATAGACTACGTTGTTGGAAGGAGAAGCATAGAGGAGTATTCCTGTACGGATCTCATGAGGTATTTTGGTGCCGCCGCCGGGATTTGAACCCGGGACCTCCCGGTTATGAGCCGGGCGCTCTAAGCCCAGGCTGAGCTACGGCGGCTCCTTGTCTAGTCTCCTCCGAGATATGTTTTTTAATCTTTCTCTCTAGGAATCCTATAGTGATGATGTTGGTCTTTCCTGAACTTGTGATGTGTGGGAACGATGCTGATTTTAAGCTTCTCACACCTACATCTCTCACATGAGGACGTGTGTCGTTCTTGTACTTGACTTGTCGAGGGAGGATAGTGTCAAGGTGTTTCACGAGATTTTTGAGAAATTGAAGGGTATAAAGGATGCTCTTCTACTAGCATACTTCATAGATACAGGAGTAAGCAATCTCATACCGAAGATAAAGGAGGCACTACTGTCTAACCTCAGCGTTCCTGTCAGAATATACTTGTCTGGAAACTATCAGGATATTGTGAAGGCTCTGCAGAGAGATCTTTCAGAATGTGTAGAGGTGTCTGCCTACTTGGTTACAAATCGTAACTATGGGGAACAGATTTTAAAGATGCTTAAAGAGAGAGGTGTAGGAGAGATAAATCTATGCTAGATTTTGTCATAACGGTAGACAGAACATTAATGACGAACCACCACGGTAAGGAGTTCATAGGATTCATGACCACGAGCCCCGCAATAGGCGTGCCAGAGTTCCTATGGATGTGGATATGTGCACCAAAACCAAGAATCGACAAGAGGACTGGAATGCCACTTGAGGCACCTTACGGCCTCAGAAAGGTTGAGGCAGCCCTCGTCAAGGCTGGGTTCAAGGCGGGCGTTGTCGATCCAGACTACCTACATAAGTATGTTGACCATGCGAAAGCAGTGATGATAGGTCATCACGATTTCTTTGCATTCTGTGCACCAAGCAACACCTGGTGGGCAGTCACTAAGAGAGAACCTGTGAACAGGAAATACTTCATGAGACTCATGAACAGTGACGCGATGAGGAGGTTCAAAAAACGCGGTGGAAAGATCATAGTTGGTGGACCAGCAGCATGGCAGTGGCTCCACGTCGAGGATCTCTGGGAGAGATGGGGCGTCGACTGCGTCATAGATGGAGAGGCAGAGAAGGTTATAGTGAAGATAGCTGAGAGAATAGTTAATGGAGACCCAGTACCTACATACGTATTCGTAGGTGCTGATGAAGTTCCAAGTATTGATGAGATACCGACAATAGTGAGACCTAGTGTAAATGGTCTCATAGAGATAATGAGAGGATGTCCAAGACACTGCAGGTTCTGCAGCGTCACGCTCAGACCTCTCAGATACATACCTCTCGATAAGATAGAAGAGGAATTGAAAGTGAACTGGGAGAACGGCATAAGACATGTTCTACTTCACTCAGAAGACGTGCTCCTATACGGTGCAGACGGCGTCAAGCCGAGACCTGAGCCTCTCTTCAGACTTCATGAGCTTGCTCTCAAGTACTCGGAGACTCTAGGATGGAGTCACGTGAGTCTGGCAGCCGTAGTATATGCAGAGCATAATGGTAAGATACTTACCAAGCTTACCGAGGAGATATTCAGTAAGACAGGACAGAAGTTCATAGGAGTACAGACAGGAATAGAGACGGGAAGTCCAAGACTTGCAAAGATAATAATGCCAGGAAAGGCTGCACCATACAAGGCAGAGAGATGGCCTGAGATAGTTGAGGAAGCATTCGCAATAATGGCAGATGTTGGAGTTGTTCCAGCGGCTACAGTCATCCTGAACATACCAGAGGAGACTCCAGATGACTGTATGAGAACTGTCGAACTGATAGACAGATTGAGAAAGTATCCAAGCCTGATAGTACCTATGTACCTAGTCCCCATGGGAATACTCAAAGATAAGGCAGCACTACTCAAGTTCAGAATCAAGCCAGAGCACGTGGAGGTCATGTGGAAGTGCCTAGAGCACTCGCTCTACTGGGCCCCCAAGCTAGCATCAATGTATCTAAGCGACAAGAAGTCAGCGCCAGTAAGAGCTATGGTTCACCTTTTTATAAAGTTCGTAGAGTGGAAGAAGAAGAGCATAGAGAAGAGGATAAGAGAGTATCTGGAGATGGCTGCAGAGGGAACGTACGAGCACAAGGCCGTAATAGAGGCAAGCCAGACCTAGACACCGACACCATACCCACCGCCTCCTGGAGTCTCAACAACTAGAACATTGCCCGGGTCAAGAATAACTTCGACCTTTCCCAT
Organism: Thermoproteota archaeon; assembly: GCA_013153275.1. Lineage (GTDB taxonomy): Archaea > Thermoproteota > Thermoprotei > Thermoproteales > Thermocladiaceae > JAADER01. The sequence continues at coordinate 15,771 of JAADER010000048.1, read as the reverse complement.
GTACCTCTCCTCTAGACCATCACGTACAACTTTGACTATTCCAGGAACGGCATCTCCTCCGCCTCTCCTACCTTTAGGTGCTATTCTTGATCTATCCATGATAACTATTGCGAGAGTCCTCTCTAGAACTTGGTAAGCTCTCACTATGCCGTTACCACCCTTCCACCTCCCTTTTCCTCCGCTTCCTCTTCTTATCCTGTACTCGAGTATCCTTATTGGGTATGTCCTCTCTATGACCTCTATAGGCGTGTTTAAAGTGTTTGTCATATATACATGTATACCGCTCTCTCCATCATAGTTGAGTCCAGCACCTGCACCGCAACCGAGAGTCTCATAGAACACCCATCCGCTCTCTAGACCATGAAGAATTATGTTACTCATAGTTCCTCCGGATTGAGCTGGGACATCCTCAACATGTTCAGCTAACGCATTTAGCAGAGCATCAACTATTCTCTGACTTGTCTCAACGTTTCCTAGACCTACGGGGGCTGGCTTGATAGGATTCACTAGTAGGCCTTCTTCAGCATATATGTTGAATAGACTGTAGACACCATCGTTAAGAGGCACGTTTTTGAAGAAGAGAGACTTAAATACGAAACTTATAGATGCTATTGTTACTCCAAGAGCAGCATTAAATGGCTGATCAACCTGACGTGACGTGTCGTCAAACTCTACAGTTATCCTTGACCCTCTTATCTTTACTGTCAGGCCTATCTTATATAGCTCGCTACCTATCTCCAGATAGTCAACGCCGTGAGAGTCGACTGATATATCTCTCAGGCATGCCTCTGCGAGAGTCTTGCTGTATGTCAGTGAGTGCTCTATACATGACCTATATGTTGATAGTCCATACCTATCTATGAGCTCTAGTAGATCCTTCTCTCCAGATCTCAGTGATGATATCTGAGCCATAATGTCCGAATACGTATGCTTCTTCATTCTCACATTCGAAATTATCTCTAGTAGCACGTCCTTACACAGTGAGCCTTCTTGCACGATCTTGACGGGCTCTATGACTGTGCCCTCCTCATGTAGAGATCTCGCTCTCAGGGAGAGCCCTCCAGGGTATTTCCCTCCTACATCGACATGATGAGCCTTGTTCACTAGCCATGCGACTATCTTGTCATCATAGAATACTGGCATTATGAGAGCGATATCGTTGAGATGTGTTCCAACTATGTATGGGTCGTTCGTTATGAAGATGTCCCCTCTCCTGATGTCTATACAGCTCTCCTTTAAATGTTTCAGAAACCTTCTCATTCCTATGTACATTGATCCTAGGTGGACTGGTATGTGTTCTGCCTGGGCCACTATCCTTCCTTCAGGATCAGTGACGAGACAACTCAGGTCCATTCTATCTCTAATGTTTGGCGTCATCGCGCATCGTCTTAATACTACTCCCATCTTCTCTGCTATATACTCTATACCTCTATACACTATCTCGAGAGTCGTTCTATCTATCATTTTCTCACCATCACTATGTTTCCATAGTTATCGACGTTAAGTTCCCACCCCTCATTCAGGAATATGGTACATGTGTTATCGACTACTATAGCGGGACCTTGAGTAAAGTATCCTGGATACATGAGGCGTCTATCTAGGACCGGACATCTCGTCCAGGAACCTCTGATAAACGTCTCGATCCTATCTATAGTAGGATCTCTCTGTCTTTTCCTTTCTAAAGATCTTCTAATTATCTTGAATATGTCTAACGTGGATTCTCTTCTTATGATCACTATTGCTCGCGTTACCTCTATGTCCATGTTCTCTAGATTATATCCGAACTCTCTCCTGTATCTCCGCTCGAACCTTTCTTTCAACTTCTCTACAGTGTCTCCCGCCTCGAGCCTCACCTTCAGCTCTATATCCTGATTAACGTACCGCATACAGAGGACATACTCTACAGATACTTCTTGCAGAGAGCTAACCAGCTTGCTAGCCCTTGAAAACAAGTCTTCATATAGATTCTCTATCGATAGATCATGTAGAACGTGGTATATAGGTATCTCGTACCTATATGTCAGATCCATACATGTTAATCCTAGAGCAGTAAATACTCCAGAATACTGAGGAACAACTATCCTTGATATTCCTAGATCCTCAGCAAGCTCACATGCATGTAACGGGCCTGCGCCACCGTACGTGATCAGTGTGAAGTCTCTAGGATCTAGTCCTCTCTCTACTGTTGCTATCTTTATTCCTCTACTCATCTCATGGTTTATCTTCCTTATAGCTGAGTATGCTATCTCCTCTATATCCATTCCCGTGATATCTTTCAATTTCTTGAACACGTTGACAGCCAGCTCTCGAGAGACCTTCAGCTCTCCTAAAGTAGACCTCGGATATATCCTCCCAAGCACGAGATTCGCATCAGTTACCGTTGGAGACTCTCCTCCTCTACCATAACATGCTGGACCTGGATCCGCTCCAACGCTCATCGGTCCAACCCTCACAGAGCCAGCCTCATCGGTCCACACTACCGTGCCTCCTCCCGCACTTACCTCAACTATGTCAAGCATCTCCACCATTATTGGGATTCCTACTCTACGCTGTATTCTACATCCATGTACTCCACTAACTATCTCGTACTCGTCTCTTATCTCAGGCTCGTAGTTCACTATTGGTGAGAACTTTGCAGTTGTGCCGCCCATATCGAACGCGATGGCATTAGGAAGACCTAGCTCTCGACACAGTTTTGAACATGCGACGACCCCTGCGGCAGGTCCTGACTCTAGCAGGATAACTGGTCTTCTAACACACTCGTCTGGATGGACCGTTCCTCCCCACGATGTAGCCATGTACAGTTGAAAGTTTTCAAGACGCCTCGCAAGCTCGGCAACGAGACGCTCGACGTATCTTCTCACTAACGGTCTAAGAAGACTCGACACTATCGTTGTACAGAATCTTTCATACTCTCTACATGATGGAGCTATCTCATGGCTACACACAACATCTATGTTCTTCACGTTCTCTACTATGTAGCTCTTCAGGATTTTCTCAGACTCAGGATTTATGTAGGAGTTCAGCAGACATATACAGACAATGTCTGGTCTTCTACTCTCAATCTCTCTTCTCAGAAGCTCAAGCTCGCTTGGACTCACAGACCTCTCTATAAAGCCGGTCGATAGAGTTCTCTCGTCCACTTCGACGATTTCGATGGTTCCAGGTATCTTTGCTCTCCTAGGCTTGAGGGAGTACAGTTCTGTCCTATTCTGCCTTCCTATATGTACCAGGTCTCCGAATCCTCTGTTAGTAACGAGGAGAACCTTAGGAAGCATGAGCTTGGTCTGGCCGAGCAGTATGTTTGATGTCAGTGTAGTGGCATGCATTATCTCTACGTCTCCTCTAGATGGGACTACCTCGACTATTTTCGAGCTTGGGTCCTCAACATCTGTCAGAGTCTTCACTACCCTGATCTGGGAGACCTGGGGCTCCACTATGACAATATCCGTAAATGTTCCTCCAACATCTACTCCAACGATCACTCTAGAGTTCACGAGCTCTATACTATACGTAACGTAAGAGTTTTTAAGTTAGGTCTGACAGATCAGCGCTAAGAGCAGTATGGTGAAGAGACACCTGAGAAGATCCTGTGCACCATGGTGGTGGCCAATACCAAGAAAGGTAGGAGGAGTATGGGCAGTACGTCCCCAGCCCGGTCCTCACCCTCTAGAGAAGTCTATACCTCTCGCAGTACTTGTACGCGATGTGCTGCGATATGCCAAGACGCTGAAGGAGGCTAGAAGAGTCATATCTATGGGATACATAAAGGTTGATGGAAGAGTAAGAAGAGACTACAAGTACCCTGTAGGACTTATGGATGTAGTCGAGATAGTGCCAACAGGAGAGCTCTACAGGATGGTTCCTCACCCAGTGAAGTTCCTCACGTTAGTACCAATTTCTAGAGAGGAGGCATCACTTAAGCCATGTAGAATAGAGAACAAGACTGTCGTAAAAGGAGGAAAAGTCCAACTTAATCTCCATGACGGTAGGAACCATGAGGTACCGCCAGAGGAGGCATCAAAGTACAGGACATTAGACACTATAGTGCTGACAATTCCTGAACAGAGCATAGTAAAACACATACCGATACAGCTTGGCTCTCTGGTAATAATCATAGATGGTAAGAACGTTGGTAAGATTGGTAGAATAGTAGAGGTCATACAGACCTTCAAGAGGAGAAGAGCAACAGTAGCTGTAGAGACTGAGAAAGGCGAGATAATTAGGACGATACTGGAGTATGTCATGCCTATAGGAGAGGACTCGAAACCTGTGATTACTATACCACAGGAGTGTTACTAAAACTACTGCTGTCCTGTTCTTACGAACTCTATAATTAATCTCCTATCTTTGACATAGGCCTTAACTGGCTGCGCAAGCTTCAACATTGTAGGTAGAGGATATATCTTCTCTACTACTCCTCTATCTGTTATTACCTCTATCACTAGCTCATCACCCTGAAAATACACGTTACCGCAATCCTGTACTCCAGGCGGCATCATCATCTCAAGCACGTACTTACCCTCCTCGACCTCTCGCACGTTCACTATTTTCCCAACGTAGAATATCTTTACCGGATCGTCCTCTCCATAGAGATTATCTGCAAGTCTTCTAAGTGCGTCACACCCCTTGACCTCTATACCTTCCTGCCTTATTCTGCGTACTGGTATGGGGTATACACTCATCTCGAACCTTCTAACATATTCTTCCTGTTGTTTTGCCCACTCCTCTATTGGAGATATCTTGTTCATTATTCCTAGATCAACATTTAGGTTGAATACCTGTGCGAGACCTACAGACTTTATCGCATCGTCCACGCTTGAGGTGTCTGGGTTAGCTATCACTCTAACACTGCTTATCTCTGGATTCGTAATGATGTTTGAGAGCTTCGTAGTCTCATTGAAGAACACTTCCTCCTCCTCTACTACTTTTCCAAGCTTCGAAGCTGGGCTCAGTATTACAGACAACATCTTTGCTGTAGTTCTCATTATGCTCATGCTCACCTTTATCATTCTACTTCTTATTGAGTTAAGTATCGTAGGTAGATAGAGTAGTCTCAGAGCCTCGGCCGAGGGTATGGTATCTATTATGACGACGTTATACTTACCGGACTCGTAGAGCTCGAGCGCTTTCAGGAGACCCATGCTCTCTGTAACCATGGGCAACATGGCGAGCTCATATGCTAAGACCTCATCGATACCGTACTTTCTTAACCATTCTAGGAAGTACTCAGACATGTTTCTAAACTTCTTCATGACCTCAAGAACAGGATCTATGTAGTAGAGGTCTACTCTCTCGTTAACTTTAACAATATCCTTTCCGAGAGGTATGTCAAGGTAGGCTGAGATGGTGTGTGCTGGGTCTGTGCTTATTAGAGCAACTGTATATCCGAGGTCAGACAGTTTTAATGCTGTTGCAGCACTTATGACGCTCTTTCCGACACCTCCCTTTCCTGTAAATACTAGCAGTCTTCGCACGTTAGGTATAGTAGGGTGCTAGCTTAAATATGTGTGTCCTCTATCAGTTATCGTGAAATTCAAGACGAGATGCATACCATGTCAAGTTGAGGTCAGGTATAGAGATGTCATAAAGCTATTCAGTGATGAGGATAGACGTTATAGATATATGATGGATATAGTGAAGATGCTTCATGATCTTGCAAGAGAGAACAGAGATCCTGCTCCTGTTGTTGCAACGAAGATGTTCAGGTTCCTGAAGATAGGGAGCGGAGTCGACGATCCGTACAGGTTTGAGAAGCATATAGCGAATATGGAAGGATTGAAGCTTCTCGAGAGCCTTGAAGAGCATCTCGAGAACATGGAGACCGACATGAGAAAGATGGATCTCCTCTCGAGACTTGTCCTGCTAGGTAACAGTATAGATCTCGGAGTGGCAGGATATAGACCTCCCTCAGTTACTGATCTTATTCGTGAGATAGAAAGCATGAACGTAAAGGGGAGATTACCAATGTTTTATAAGAAACGTATAGTATATCTACTAGACAATGCTGGTGAGGCAGTGCTGGACAGGCTACTTGCTAGAGAGCTCCAACGTCTCGAGAACGAGGTCATAGCTGTAGTTAAGGGAGGAGCTTTTCAGAACGATATAACGGTAAACGAGGTTGCAGAAGCAGGACTAGACCAGGACTTCTCTGATGTAGTGTCTACGGGCACCGATGCAGCCAGCATATTTCTAGACGAGATCGATAAGGAGCTGGTCGACATAATAAGAGACTGTGACATCATAATAGCTAAGGGAATGGCCCACTATGAGTACATAACAGAGGTGGAGGACAGGTTATCGGTGCCGATAGTATACATGATGAAGGCAAAGTGCGAGCCGATAGCGGAGGCTACGGGAGTAGAGAAAGGCTCATACGTGATACTGAGAAGAGGAATATAGTGTAAGCATGAGCGAGGAGGTCGTTCCTGTATATGCGGAGGGGATCCACGTCATGGATCTCCTGGGCAATGTCTGGCTGACGCTCATATTTGAGTATAGGGACCCTAGATCATACTATTATAACCTTGTCAAGAGAGGGGGACAGGAGATAATTGAGGAGCTTGAAACTATGATGAACAATATGCAGAACTTTCTAGACGAGGAGATAATAAAGATAAACGGAGAGAGAGCGAGACCTGAGGTTAAGGATATCGTGCTCGGGTTCAGGGGGAGCTACAATAGGCCATACGTGGAGTTCTACATATATTTTAGAGGGCCTCTCAGACCTGGACCTAACAGATACGACAACTTCTACGATGAGGAGACTGCAGAGTACGATTATGAGATACTATGGATCTTTCCGGAGGGAGTTAAAGTAGTTGACTATCATATAGCTGGTGACGGTAGGATTCTCGGTACATCAGATAACATTCTTGTAGTGCACGTGAGAAAGGGCATGCGAGTAGGAAGGCATGAATGGATAGAATTTGAGATCCCGGAACAATTACTTGCTTCGATAAAGAGCTAGCTATATTAATCACCTTCAACATCTTCTAAGCAGAGACATGTCCAGGAATGATAAGGATATTCTCAGGAAAATAGATATCAAGAAGATTCTTATCCTGACAGTACTGTTCATTCTCGTCTCAGCTATAGCGCCAGCATTTGCCCGCTTCATACTGTTCCTGGCACTGCTCGGCCTATTCCTCTATCTTGCGGGTAAGGACTTTCCAGAGCTTCTGAATCTTATCAAGAGAAAGACCGTGAACGCGACCGTGAAGACAATAAGGAAGTACCTTACCCATGATGTAGTTGAGGTAAAGCCTCTACTCGTTGAGGTTGGTAAGGGTGAGACTGTGGTCAAGATAGGTGATTCATGGGTGAGGTTATTTGAGATTGAAGATGAGCTACCTGAGAGCGTTGAGAGGTTTCTGGAGAGAGACGATCATGTTGTTATAGTTAGGTCAGGTGGCTTGACGTACATTCTTGTGAGAGGAGACGATATTGAGGAGGTGGACGATAAGTCTAGGCTTGTTGAGAAGCTTCTTGAGAAGCATGGTCTATCTTTCAGATTATTATCTTCAGAAAAAGCATTAAATATAATTCTGAAGCTCTTCAGGATGTGAGTGAGAGAGCACTGAAGCTACTTAAGAAGGTAGCAGAGAAGGGATACATATCTGAGAGAGAGCTAAGTGAGGAGGAGCGTGAGATAGTTAAGGTTCTTCTACAGGAGGGAGTGCTTGAGAGGTGTTACACTATTGCTCCTGAGTACAGATCCGACATAGTCAGACTATGTAAGCCGAGAGTGGTGACTGTAAGACACGGTGAGTCGAGGCTAAAGAACATGTTCGTGAAGGTAAGCATACCAGTACTATTGGGAGCACTTCCTTTCTATCTATTCCTAAAGAGCATCCTGCTCGGATGTCTCGATGTTGCACTGTTCTTCCTTGTGGTAACCGGTGCCTGTACATATGGCGGGATACTCATCAGTAGGAGGTTATTGGAAAGGTACAGACTTATTAGGGTAGGGTAGCATCCTGTACGGTAGAGTCGAAATATTTTTAAGAGAGCCACAGACTATAGATATAGTCTAAAGGGTGCTCATGCCTAGCAAAGTTATAGAGGTTACATCCTTATCGAAGAAGTTTTCAGATAAGTACGCGGTACGTAATCTATCTTTCGAGGTGCATGAGGGAGAGATCTACTGTCTCGTAGGACCTAACGGTGCTGGGAAGACAACGACTTTGAGAACGATAGTGGGACTTCTCACACCGACAAGTGGTAGAGTCAGAGTGATGGGTCATGACGTACATAGAGAGAGGGAGAAAGCTATGAGATACGTCACCTTTGTTCCTGATAATCCTGTACTCTACGGTGAGCTCACGGTGAGGGAGATCGTCCTTCTATTCGCCTCTCTACGTGATATAGATAGAGCTGTGGTGGAGGATAGAATGTTCGAGCTCCTCGAGTTGTTTGACCTTAGAGAGTATGTGAACGTGCGTATAAAGAACCTATCGAGAGGAACGCTGCAGAAGCTTGCTATAGTTCTATCATTTCTGCCGGATCCTAAGCTCGTAGTCATGGATGAGCCGTTCATGGCGCTTGACGTGAAGACTCAGAAGACTCTTAGAGAGGAGATAAGGAAGAGAGCTAGAAGGGGGACAGCATTCATAATATCTAGCCATGTTCTACCGTGGGTCGAGGAGATAGCTGATAGAGTATGCGTCATACATAAGGGGGAGAAGGTTGTTGAGGGGACGCCGATGGAAGTTAAGGAGAAGCTTGGAGCATCGACTCTGGAGGACGCTCTACTGAATGTTCTAACGGGGTCCTAATATGGGAAAGATATGGAGAATAACGAGCGCAAAGGTTATCAATAGTCTGAGAGTAGCATGGCCTACAGCAGTAGTCGGACTCCTGTACCTGCTGTTAATGACTTTTGTAAGGTTCGTGAGCGCGTCCTCTAAGTCAGGATTTATGACCGTTATTCTGAGGCCCTCTCAGTCGGTAGCGCTACTCATAGCGATTGGAGCATTACTAACAAGTTATGAACTATTATCATCAAGATCAGGGAAAGGACTACGAACACGGACCATAATAAGAGCATTCATGACAGATGACGACATATACCTCCTATATACGTCACCCATACCTGTAGGAACCATAATTGTCTCGAGCTTTCTCGCAAACCTGATAATCTTTCTACTCTCCATAATGCCCCTAGGCACAGGAATCCTGCTCTCAATGATCTCAGTGCACGGCTTCTCAACAATATATGCAATCCTTATCATATATATCATAATCACTCTCGCATACGTTCATGGACTCTCATTATACATGATGACTCTTGCACCACGAGGAATACTCTTCTATAATCGTCTAAAGAAGATGTATTTCGCTATCTTGGGACTAACTTTGATTGGACCAGCACTGGCTAACACACCATTCTACTTCATATCTCCATCAGCAGTATTTGCAGACGCCATAATGGAGCTCATCAGAGGCACACCAGGTATGGCTACAATCCTATCTATTATATACTTTATCATTCCACTCTATGCTCTATACTTCCTATCTAAAGGAGACTATCTGATAAAGCCTCTCGACATCTTGACAACTTCCACGATAAAGGAGATACTGAGAGTAAGAGTTCAAGATCTAGCGAGCTTCATCAGGTTTGTAAGCTCCAAGACTCCTATAATGATACTCTCCTACATACTGCTTCCCGCTCTCGCACTGCCATTAGCAACATATTATGTACATTTTATTCCCCCAAAATATATTGATAATATCTTCTCATCAATAGTGTTCTATGTAGTTCTAGTGACAGCATTCTCGCCTATAGAACTAGTCTACTCTAGTGGAGTAATTGTCGGACTATCAGGCTGGCTTCTCTACCAGTCTACTAAGTCAAACAAGGAACTAGTAGACCAGCTTGTGAGTGGGGCAGTAAGGGGATCTCTTCCTCTCATAGTCCTAATGCTGGTTCTCCTAGGGATCGAGACTGTGCTATATGGGCTGAAGAGCATGGCATTCGTTGATCTTCTGATAGCGGTAATAACGTTAATACTGTTGGCTCCTATCCTCAAGATTGAGGCTAATATATCAATAATGAGAGGAATAAAACTATATATGAAGGCTGGAAACCTGCCACTGGCGATAGATCTCAGAACGCTGAGAGCAGCAGAAGAGGAAATGAAAGATAGGATAATCTTCGCAATACATTACCTCCCGCTCTTCGGCGCAGCATCAGCAGCAGCGTATGGAGCATATCTTCTTATAGGGAAAGCACTTATAATAGGGTGCTCTCTAATAATTACAGGAGCTGTAATGTACCTTATCGCTATAGCACTAGCAAAGATAGCAGAGAGATTTTTCAGAATCTAGAGAGAAATGATGAGGCTCTACCTTGACGAACGGTGAGTGGAAAACCCGAATCTGATCAGAGAGTGTTGACTTCTTCACCATTCTGGTCGTGAGACAGTCATCATCTTAAAGATAGGACACGGGTATATCTAAAAATGATTACGACAGTAGACAGAGTCATCACAATACTGCAAGAGATCTCGAATAAGGTATCGACAAGATATGAGAAGATGGCATTAATAAGAATGAGCTCTCTCCTAACTTCATTAAAGAGATGCTACTACTGTAATAATGAGTCTTCTAGCAACATAATAGCTTTCCTACTAAAACTATGCCTGGAGATAATGTTTCAGCTTAAATACTTTAAAGATAAGTACGATAAGGATCTTGAAGATAATTTTATCAGAGAGCTATCTAAAAGAAGTAGAAAAGGCTCAAGTTTCTCCATAAGAATGCTTACGGAATCTAAGGGCATTCCTGGAAAATATAAGAAGGACTTCCTTAAAATATACTTGAAAATATGTAGCTATGTTCATCCAAGTTACGAATTCCTTTTATCTGAACAACAGAAAATAAACGTTGATAACCTTCTTCTAGAGTTTCTAGACGTGCTTCTCTATGTTCTCCTAACATGCTATGGACCTGAGGGCAGGACCTGCGACATATGTAGGGAGCATGGTCTTAAGCACTGTCTAAGAAAGTGTTCTCGAGCTATTTCTTAGTTAGTTCAGAACATATTTTACTTATCTTGTCTCCAAGATAGTGAACATTCTTCAGTACTTTGCCCTTCTGCATGCTTTCAATTTCCCTTCTACTGTATAGTGATAACGTTACAGCTATGGTCCTGTTCTTAGGATCACGCACTGCGACTACATCACCCTTCTCAAAATCTCCAGATATCTCCCTTATTCCAGGCCTCATCACGTCAGCACCATTGAGTATCCTCGGTACTGCACCCTCATCAACTCTCACATACGGATAATCTACATTTCTTATGTAGAACATTGTTATGAGTGGTATATACCTCTCTACCTCATTATCGCCAATCTTCGTCCTTATCTTAGCAAACAGCGGTTTCCCGTCAACTATGAATATTGTTAAACTATCATCGATCTCATAGAGCTCTACAGTCTCTGATTCTTTCAGGACGCCGGCTATGTTACTATCAACCTCATTTATGAGCTTTCTTACGTCCTTCTTGCTCAGCAGATGCCTCCTCATATATTAGCTAATGTACGTTTACTCTATCCCGATTTATAAGAGTATAGGTAGAAAGTGTTGAATAACCTGTCAAGGCACTTCTTAACCTATGGATGAAAGAGAGAAAGTTAGGGAAGTTGTTTCGGAAATTGTTAAAGATAAGTTTATAAAGTTTTTAAAAAGATACTGCCAATGTGTGAAAGCTAGAAGAGAATATGGAGAAATTCTTAATAAGGATTTTATAGAGAAGATTAACAAGGCGATAGAGGAGAAAGAGGATATCGATCTAGGCATAGTTAAGATCTGGTTCAAGAAGAAACTGATTGGACATAGAATGTGCATCGAATATAGAGGTGAAACATACTGTAACGATGATGCTATGACAGTCATATCCAGGCTAAGATCAGTATATGAGTGGTATCGATCTGACTGCGATCTTAATAATATTATTGCAGATTCTATAGAAAATAATGATTTTAATCTTTTAACATTTGTTGAAAGAAATCTAGAGAGGATAGAGAAGATATGTGAAGGAGAACAGACAGAGCTAGATACGTCAATGCTTGACGAGAGCGCTAGAAGGGGGGTGGATAGAGCTATTAAAGAGTACTTCTCCTCTAAGTCTAGTGAGAAAGCTTCTAGTAAAGCTTAGCGGTCACGTCTTCGATCAGGATGACCTTGTGAAGAGATACGTAAGAGTCATAAGATTTATACTAGATTCCTCTCCTGAATCCAAGATAGTTCTAGTATGCGGAGGAGGATCTATAGCAAGAAGATACGTATCCATTGTGAGAGACATTACCCATAACGAGGCAAAGTCTGACATGATAGGAATAATGGCAAGCAGACTCAACGCTCTCACTCTAGCATTATCAGTCGATGAGGCCTATAAGAGTGTTCCATCAAGCATAGATGAATTTCTAAAAGCATACTCTAACAGTAGAGCAGTATTCTGCGGAGGACTTCAGCCAGGTCAGTCAACAGCTACCGTGGCTATGATCCTCGCAGAGGTAACAGGTACTAGAGACGTTATCTTTGCATCGAACATAGATGCCGTATATGATAAAGATCCTCTAAAGCATAGAGATGCTAAAAAGCTAGAGAAGGTCACGCTGAGCGAGCTAGAGAAGATACTCTCGAGAGATACAGACGTCCGTGCGGGCACTTACCCTCTTCTCGATATATGGGCCATAAACATAGCTAAGAGGGCTCAAATAAGAATATTCCTATACAATTGTAGAGAACCAGAAAAACTTATAGATATTGTCCTACATGGTACTGGGTACGGAACACTTATAGTACCTGACTGAGAGATATCACTGTTGAATACTAACAGCATTATAGACAGAATTAGGATAAAGGTCACCGACAGATGCAACTACAGATGCTTCTTCTGTCATCACGAGGGCTCTCAGGAAGCCACCGAGCTCTCACTAGAAGAGATAGAGTTTGCTCTCAAGGTGTTTAGAGATGTAGGTATAGAGAGACTCAAGATAACAGGAGGAGAGCCACTTATACGAGAAGACACTGTAGACATAGTTAGAAAGGGTAGAGAGCTAGGATACAGAGACATATCGCTCACAACAAACGGATACTTCCTAGACAGATACTGTGAAAAACTACTTGAAGCGGGACTCCACAGAATAGACATATCGCTACACACGCTCAACCCAGCTAAATACGTAATCATAACAGGAACCTCCAAAGAAGCATTTACAAAAGTGCTTAACAACATAATTAAAACAGCAGAGAAGCCATTTAGAGAAGTAAAGATAAACATGCTCGTAACATCTATAAACGTAGAAGACATACCTGAACTGTTAAGATTCTGTAAAAAACTAGGAACAACACTACAACTAATAGAGTACATGCCAATAGGGAAAGGAGTAGAAAACTTCAGAAAATACTACATACCACTCAGAACAATATTTGAAGTACTAAGAAGAAGAGCAACAAGAATAGAAATAAGAGATGACCTACATAACAGACCAATACTATACATAGACGACACAAAGATAGAGTTCGTAATGGGATTCAGAAACCCAGAATTCTGCAAAGGATGCAGACAAATAAGACTAACAGCAGACGGAAAACTAAGATTCTGCATATATAGAAAGGTCTACATGGATATTAGAGAGTACCTAACGAACAAGGACAAGAAAGGCATAATCAACGCATATGTAGAACTAACTAAAAAGAGAAACCCCATGTTCATAACTCCACGTTCTCCAACAAAGAACATGACAGAACCTTATAAGAGAGAACAATATGAATCTAAACAATGACAAGAGTACTCAGCATTAGTGCTCTAGGAGCATTCGCAATATATGGCGAGGTCTTTTACAGAGTCTACATTCCACCTTATGAAGGCTCCTCAAAGCAACGTAGATCGATCCTTGTCATAACAAACCTAGGTCCCCTCGCTTTAGTAGTAGCTAACCTATGTGATATTCTTCCAGAAAAACAAGTTCACGAAAAAACTCAGTTTGCTATGCTCTTCCTCGTACCATTCACATTATCAACATATGTGAAGACGCAGAATGAGGGCGAGTTTGAAAATCTTATAAAATATCATACTGAAGAACTCTTGAGAAGGTTAATAAAAAGTGATAATAACGATAGCCTAGTTGAGAAAGTTAATAAAGGATATGAAAGAATTATGGAGTTCTTAGAAGAGTATCGCAACAGCAGCGGAAGAGAGGAAAGAGCTCTCGTTCCTCGTATTAGAAGACTTTCGGAGATTAGTGGTGCGGAATTTAACGGAAAATTTATTTTTAAGGCATGGGAGACCGAGCTTGAGGTAAAGGATGTAAAATATGGTAATGGATTACATGTAACCAATAGCGTAGTTTTGAAAGGTATACTGACCGCAGGACTAATACCACTCACAGGAAGCTTTAGACCAAACATAGCTAACGGAAAAGTATCACGTATAACGTTTAGAGATCCCGGAGAAGGCTCGATAGAGGATTTCCAAGAAGCAACGCTATGTATTTATCTATCTCATATTAGGAACTTTTTGAACATAGTTTACAATAACATGGAACTAGAATGTTCTAATCTAAAAGTGATCATTGATTCGACACACGGTATAAATAATGTGACAACAACAATGGTAGAGGTAATTAAAGAGACAATACCTCTGATCGCATATGATGTTAAAAGAAGTGGAGTCAAAACCTACGACTTTCTGTTCTATAATAGTGACCCAGTATCATTCAGGGACTCTTCTCTACAACTAACACTCACAAACAATGTAAGCTACTATTATACAAGAAAACGTGTACCATCTATAAAGGTGCTTGTGAATAAGCTAGTAGATCAACTGTTAAGAGACTTACCAAGAGAATATAAGGAGAACTCTGATAATAAGGAAGATGGGATAATAAGTTTGCTATATAATATATATCTCATAACTATAGGACTAGTTCTCTGGGGAGCATACGCAATAAATAGGACAAACATAGCTTATGAAAAGTACACTAGCGTAGATACGATAATAGATATAGATACTAAGAATAAAGGTAATGAGATCGAAGTTAATTACAAAGTTAGGAATATTAGACAAAACTTAACTACTTTAATGCTTGCATGCTGGTTCTACGAGCTCCTAAGAGACTCCGTAAGAGAGTTCTCTAGTAGAACAGTGATAAGCGGTCTAAAATGTTGGAAAGATCTCGATAAAGATACCGAATGTTACGACCTAGGGAAAGTTAGAGAAGTACTTTTAAACACATCTAGTGAAAGATCTTGGAAGCTTAAATTTCTCAGAGAGATAATTGATAGTACTGCATTAACAATACTCGATAATGAGATAAGCGAGTGGTTTGAAGACCCATATACAAGACTTTACTATCAATCTCTTAATATATTTAAGCTCAAAAAACTAAAGAAAGGTAGATCTTGTGGAGAAGTTCTCAATATTTCGAAGAGTGACGAAGACTATTACTGCGTAACGCCTATGAAAGAACAAACATCTCTAAGAAATGTGATAGCTCATGCAGGATTGACAGCTGTCCATAGGTTAGTGGCGTTCGTGTTTAAGGATGAGGTTATTCCTAACAAGGAGAAGAGTTCCGTAAGATGTAGGTTTGTTGGTATGTGTATTGCTGCACCGTTTCCAAGAAGCATGATTAAGGATTTATTATAGAAGTATATGTTAGGTTAATATTTCTGGCATTTGTTTTGTTAGTGTTTCTGCTATGAGTATTGTGTTTCCTGCTGCTCCTCTTATTGTGTTGTGTCCTAGTACTAGGTATGTTA
>JAADER010000040.1 GCA_013153275.1 Thermoproteota archaeon | reverse complement strand
TGTACAAGCGACATGATAGGAGACGACATAGAAACAATAACACAAAAACTCAAACAAAAACTAAAAACACCAATAATATACAGCACAGGAAGCAAGGTTGGAAAAGTTCGTCAGGTGGGTTCACAGGACGTGCTATACAGCATAGTTGAGCAGTATGTTTTACCAAATACTGAGGATGTTGTGCCGGAGGAGGGGCTAGTAAACATTATGAGTATAGGAGGCGAGTACAGTAAGACCTTTGAGACGGAGCTGCCTCATGCGCTTGCTGCTGCTGGTGCAAAGATAGGTAGGATATATTTCACGGATAGGAGTGTTCCAGAGCTTCTGGATCTGGCTAAAGCTAGAGTTAACGTAGTACCCTACTTCCAGCTATGGGCAACATTGCTCAAGAAGAGGGGGATAGAGGATCATGTTGTCATAAAGTTCGAGGAGATGGATCTAGACAAGGCTTATCCTCTTGGGTTTGAGTCAGCAAAAAGAGAGATCATAACGATCTGTGAGAAGGCTGGGATAGCTCCTGATGAGAGAGGCATAGAGAGGTTCTACGCACCTATGATCGAGGAGCTGAGCAAGCTTAGAAGAGAGTGCGAGAACATAGGTATCGCTCTCGAGAACGACTGGGGGCCAGGACTAGTACTTGCCAGAGAGCTGGGCTTCAAGATACGTGCACTAGTATTCTGGACGCAGCAGTACAAGGGTCATGGATATAGTGAAGAGTCAGCAAGAATGATGGTAGAGGGTCTAGCACAGTACGCTAGAATGCTAGGACATGACCCAGATATCATAGTTGATGAACCAATGGATAGAGTGGCAGAGAGATTGAAGAGACAGAAAGTAGATCTAGTCATAACAGGATGGTGGAGCAACATACACCTCTACCATAGATGGGGAATAACGACTCTATCGTCAAGAGAGATAAGACTCTTCTTCGAGTTCGGCCTAGGTCCCATACTTGAGGCTGGTAAGAGAGTAATAGCGAGAGTAAGAAGGAGAAAAGTAAGTTACAGACCCATACTTGGTGCAGTACCGGGAAAGCTGCTACCTTACCTATCTGAAAGATGGGAGAAACATACGCTACTATTCCACATGAACAGGTTCAGCAGGGTGGAACAATGACCACGGATGCTAGAACAGAGAGAATAGAGAACCTCGATCCAATGCATGACTGTGGCCTGCTAGGCGTGGTCAGAGCCGTATGTGGGCTAAAGGACTCTGTAGTAATCGTTCACGGTAGGCCGGGATGTCATAGTGGAATGCTTGCATTGCAAGCAGCAACGTCATCGCATAAATATGTTAACGTGATATTTAGCGGACTAAGAAGTGAGGAGATGGTTACAGGAGGTGAAGCTAGGCTAAGAAGAGCAATAATAAATACATACAAGGTAATGAAGCCTAGACTCATAGTTGTTGCCTCTGCTTCGGCTGTTGGTATTATGGGTGATGATGTTGATGGTGTTATTCGCGAAGTATCTAGCCACGTAAGATCAAGAATAATACACATACAAGCACACGGATACACAAAACAAGAACAAACAACATACGAAGAAACGCTCAGAGAGATCTGCAGAACATTTATGAGGAGAGATCTAAAACCTGAGAAAGGTCTAGTAAACATAATAGGCTTCCACGCAGACGAGCCTCACTGGTACCCTGATATCCTAGAGATGAGGAGGCTACTTGAAAAATGTGGCATAAAGATTAATTGTATACTTACATGGACGGATACTAGAAAGATAGAGAACATCGGAAAAGCATGTCTCAACATTGTTCTAGGAGGCGAGGGGATCACGGTTGCAGAGCTCATAGAGAAGGAACTTGGGATACCGTACATAGTTGTACCATATCCCATAGGGACCGTGAATACGGAGGAGCTTCTAGAAAAGACCTGTAAAGAACTTAACATGAAGTATGAGAGGAACATACTGAAGAGAGAGTACGATAACGTTAGAAGGAGGCTGAGACATATAGAGACCTATGTACAGGGAGTATATGGAGTCCTCAGAGTTGCTATCATAGGAGAGTCCTGGAAAGCATTTTACCTAGCAAGATTTCTTGAAGAAGAGCTGGGAGAGACTATAGAGTACGTAGGTGCAAGACTACCAAACAAGTATACAGAACAGGAACTATCGAGATGGAGAGAAGTCTCCGAGATAGTAATAGATAGAGTAAAGGTCTACAAGAAGGTCAGAAGCATAAGACCAGAGATACTGTATGCATCATCATACGAGAGAGACATAGCACTCAGACTAGGAGTACCACTAGTAAGAATGTTTTACCCGACAGTAGACGAGGTAGATCTCTCGAGACCACTGGTAGGACCGAGAGGGAGTCTCACCATAATAGAGAAGACTATTAATGAGCTAGCAAGAATGCAGGAGAAGACCGAGCTAGCATATTTATCAAAGATGGAAGATACAGAGATACTTGGATGATGCGAATCCGGTTCTCTGAGAAATGATGAGAAGGCCCGTAACTGAAGCACATATATACTTAAGTCATTCATATAGATATTATAGTGATATTCTTCTCATCTTCCTAGTAAGCTTATCTTTACTAGTGTATAAGACCCGAATCGAATTACGACCTCATCTGACAGATAGATCTCGTTTATTCTATATGCATATCCATCACGTATAAGATATGTACCGTTCCTGCTTCCAACATCTTTGAGTATTATTTTGTCTCCTTCTCTATATATTATTGCGTGCCTCCGTGATACTGTTGGGTCTGGTATTATTATGGTATTTTCAGGACCTCTCCCAACTGTTATTTCTCTTAACGAGTTAACGTCTACATACAGTTCATATCCATATAATCTGTGAAGGGGAACTTCGAGAAATTTTACTCTGAGCATTGATGTGTTTTCGAAGTTTTTTAGCATGAGGTCCTCTTCTAAGTTATTAATAATGCCTTATTAACTCTTACCTTTTCTTTCTTCTTGCTCTGGCTACTGCTATCGCTATGATTGCTATTATGATGAATATTACACATATTATCTCTGGTATATGCTTGTACATTATGGTCACAACTGTCTCACGTACAGTCAACGTTACTGGAATGCTCTTTGCAAGTGTTGGAACTTTTCCTACGGCTGTTATTATAAGCGGCTTAGGAGTGTAGAGAAGCATCAGTGTTGCTCTATACTTGCCTATTGGTGCTGAGCTATCTACCTCTAAGAGATATGTCAGCTCTACCGTCTGTCCTGGTTTCAGGTTACCTATTATTATCTGGTTTGCTGTCATTGCTGCGAGAGGATTGTTCTGAGGTATGTGAAATGTGAACACCTTTGGAATTGAGAGTATTGCTTTCACACCCTCGAGCTCTGGCCCATCAACATATCTCAGATATATTATGAGGATCGCCTTGCTAGAGCCAGGGTAGAAACCTATCTCCTCAATCTTCTCTATCTCGAACCTAGGCTCTGGAAGAACCTTAACATATGTTACATAGTCTCTAACAGTGTCTAGATACTTAACCTGTACCGTGAACCTATAGGTCCCAGGTGTAACGTTGTTAGGAACGTTAAACATGAATACTAGAGGCATCACGCGTCCTGGAGGGACTGCTGGTAAGGTTACACTTGTGACGTTTGGTGTATATACTGTGAAGTTTCTAGGAAGGATCAGTCTTACAGTGACGTTCTTAGCAATCACATAACCTGTGTTAAGTATTGTGACGTTCAGGATAGCACCATACATTCCGGGCAGGACGACAGGAGGTGTAGGTATCGCCGAGACAACTCTTACCTTAGGTTCGTAGATCACTATCTTTGCTACATGTTTCTCTTCAATGCTCCCATAGAGGAAATATATATCGAGAGGGTACTTTCCGCCCGTGACGTTTGGAAGCACGGAGACTATGAAAGTTACGGGTATCTCGCGTCCAGAGACGACCGTGCCAATGTTCTTGCATAGAAGACCGTGGCCTTCTAGTGGGGGTCTGAGTCCTATACATACTGTGAGATTGTTTATTGCTGTGTCAGGTACAAAAATGACTGTGAGAGGAACTCTACTATATCCGGGTCCTACCGCCATGACTCTGGAGGGTGTTCCCCAGAACGCTGTAACTCCGCTGAACCTGACCTCCGGGATGCATAGTCTAAAGCTTGTCTTGAGGCTCCAGGATGTTCCTATACCGTACTTAACGTAGAGCTCCTCCTTATAGCAACCTCCCGTGACGTTATCATATATGTTTACCAGGTATGTCAATGTTACTGGTCTTCCAGGTGGGAGAGCTGGGAGGGACGTGTTGAGGTACTTCACGATAGTTCCATTACGGGTAGCGTATATGGGATATGTTAATCGAAGTCTAAGTCTCACATTATATAACGTGTTTGTTCCTGTGTTCATTACTATTATTGTGAGAGGAATATTCTTCATACCTGGACCTACAATCTCGTAGTTCTTTCCGCCTAGATATGCGCCAACTACCTCGATCCCTAGCGTGCCTATTATTGGCAGGTTCTCCTCATATGTTACGGAGGTCTGCTCTCCAAAGACGCCATGCGTCGAGATGTAGTATATGTTGTAGTAGATTATTATCTTGAACTTCTCGAGACCGCTTGGCGCACCTGGCTCTATCTTCAGGTAGAATATGCATGTGGCATTTGTGCCAGGACCCATGTACTGTATATGACATATCTGCTCCTCCTGGCCAAACCACTCAACATAGTCTGGTAGACCAAGCGTCACTCTGACATTCTTCAGATAGAATTTCACGCCCTCTACATTAGGGACAAACACTACGACCCTGAGCACGGCTGGGCATGTTCCAGGTCCAGGGATCTTAGGCTGGATCCAGTACGCATATGCTACAGGCTTTATGCTTACTGCTGTAGGCGTTCCACGTGTTACGTTCACTGTCTGACAGTATGCTACTGAGACGACAGATATAAATATTGCTAGGACTGTTACTAGTACTATCCTAGATATATCTCTCGACATTCGTTCCATGTCGAGGAGAACATCGTAATGTAATATAAACATTACTCGTTAGACATGTCAGACAGCTCACTATACGTATTACATATATACCTCCAAGACAAGACACACACGTGCAGACATTCAACAAGGTAACGAGAGGCTACATGATCAGGATCACGATAGTCCTATCACTACTAGCAATGTTAGCAATGTACACAGAAACCATGATTCTTCCAGCATTTCCAAGATTGATGAGAGAGTTCCATGTAAGAGAATCAGACATAGCATGGATCCTAACAGCATACCTGCTAAGCGGAGTAGCATCAACACCTCTAATGGGCAAACTAAGTGACATCTATGGAAGAAAGAAGATACTCCTCATAGTATTGACAATATATGCCATAGGATTGACATCATGCGGATTCTCATACACCTTTCCCTCACTAATAATGTCCAGAGCAATACAGGGAG
This sequence comes from Thermoproteota archaeon, assembly GCA_013153275.1. Classification (GTDB taxonomy): domain Archaea; phylum Thermoproteota; class Thermoprotei; order Thermoproteales; family Thermocladiaceae; genus JAADER01. Next base: position 2,269 of record JAADER010000040.1, on the reverse strand, counting down.
TAGGAATGGCAATGTTTCCCATAGCATTCAGCATAGTTAGGGAACAACTCCCAATGGAGATGGTACCCCTCGCACAAGGTATGATAAGCGCCATGTTTGGAATAGGATCCATAATAGGACTAGTAGTTGGATCACACGTCATAGAGTGGTATGGATGGAGAACACTGTTCCATACCGCAGCAATACTCGCATGGGGTCTGATACCAGTTGAGCACTTCCTGATAGAGGAGAAGTACAGGCCGATAGTGAGAGCAAAGATAGACTATATAGGGATAATGCTTATATCAGCTGGAACAGCATTTCTATGTTACGCGTTTGAGATCGCGGCTCACTACGGATGGACGTACAGCTCCGTGATATGGTCCATAATAACAGGAATAATATGCTACATAGCGTTCGTAGAGTGGGAGAGATATACTTCAGAGCCCGTAGTTCCGCTCTCGAGACTCAAGGAGATAAACGTATTCGTAAGCAACCTTGCAGGAGTCGTCGCTGGTCTAGGAATGTTCATGTTCTTCCAGGTGTTCGTAATATTTCTACAGCTTCCTAAGCCAGCAGGTCTAGGGCTAACCATAGTACAGACGGGATACTACATGACTATTCCAGCATTAACAATGTTAATAACTTCTGGACTCATAGGAAGAATAATACCTAAGATTGGTGTAAAGAAATCACTACTGATATCGTCGATATATCTCGCACTTAGCGGAGTAATATTTCAACTTATAGATCTGCTGAGCCTGTGGCAGGTCATAGCTGCTGCCTGTCTAGTCATGTCAGCAATAGGAGCATTACTAGTAAGTCTGATAAACCTACTAGTGCTCTCAGTACCTGTAGAGGAGGTCGGACTACTCACAGGAATAAACATGATACTCAGATACGTAGGAGGATCACTAGGAACAGCACTAGGAGGCTATCTACAATCAACAATAACTACAACAGTACTGTTCTACATCTTTGGCAAGTTCATACCGCAGACATTTGCGTCACCCACAGTAGTTAAGATATCTATGATGGTAGTGACAGGGCTAGGGATAGTAATATTCTTACTATGCTTGAAGGCGAGAGAGATATTTCAGAGAAGATAGCGAGCACGTGAGCGAATAGAACATAGCAGAGGTATGCATTCGCTGTAGCTAGTCCTAGATAGACAGTCATAATAAATCTGCAATCTTGCTAAAAGGTCGCACAAGATAGCAAGCTCCACATATGCTTTCATGTCTCTTCTCACAACGCTCCTGAGAACCTTATCAACATATGCACTATAGACGTTACTTATGAGATCCCTAAGCTTCTCAGCATCCTCAGGATAGTTATCGAGGGTCTCAAGAACCTTGCTGATGACGTTTCTGAACTCTTCCGTAAGGGACATACATCTCCTAGCAACGTAATATATCACATAGTGGTGATACGATACGCACTCCTCCATTCCTAGTAGATCTCTAACAAGTGCTGGAACACTTTCACATTCTAGAAATTTTCTAATAAATTCAACATTATTCTCCTCAAGACAACTATTGAAACTCTCTTCAAAGTTCTCACACCTCTCTAACTTATCTTCAACACACTTAGAGAACGCTACATCCGATCTTTTAGACATAGCTATGCTTAAATCGAGCATAGGCTACAAGATATTAAAGAAATATGGATAAGAGAGAATTGAAATATAGGATATGCATGAGCTGCGGCTCAAAATGTTGCAGAAGATTCGACTACCACACATGGTACGTACAGCTCTCCCTCAGAGACATACTGAGAATAGCGCAAGGACTAGGAGAAAACATAGAAAAAGTAGTAGAGAATTACATAAAACTAATAGGAAACAACACATACAAAATAATAACACTAAAAACAGTAGACAGAAGATGCATATTCCTCTCAGATAATGGATGCACAATACAGAACTTTAAACCAATAGCATGTAGAACATACCCCGTATATATACCTGGAACATACGCAGACCCGGACTGCCCCCTCTCACAATATCCAGAACTGCTAGAAGAAGAAAATAATTACGTACCTCAATACATAAAAGAGTTCGAAGAAACAAGAAGAATACTTGAAGAAGAGAAACCAAACACAGAAAAAGACCTCATAACAGTAATAAAGAAACATCTAGAAGAACCCTAACCCCAGAAAGAAACCCTTTAAAACCACGATAAAACTAAATACAAGAGAAGCCGGGGTGGCCGAGCCAGGCCCAAGGCGCGGGACTGGAGATCCCGTCCCCGTACAGGGGGCGTGGGTTCAAATCCCACCCCCGGCGCCA
>JAADER010000042.1 GCA_013153275.1 Thermoproteota archaeon | reverse complement strand
ACATTATTATAGCAGTCTTACCAGAGGACCATGGCCCCTCAATAATGTATCCACCACATTTATTTTCGCTAAGCTTATCTACAATCTCTCTAACTATCTGAGCTTGTCTACCTTTGAGTATTATTACCTTATTCTTTTCTGCACGAAGCTCAGCATTAACTGGCTCAAATGGATTATCCGTTAATCCATAAAGTTGTACAAGGCGTTTAACGCCTATACTAGACATGAGGTTCTTGAGACTATACCTAATACCCTTATTTAAAAAGGTTTAAGCATAGGTACAGGACATTCATCGAAAGATCTATTGATGGTATAACATATAGAGAGATTTTCCAACATTGTTCAGCGTTCAAATCCGTCTTCATCGTTCTGTCCTTCTACCTTTCATCACTTGTAACGTACTGTTAATCGTGTATCTCTTTTTAAAGCCTTAGGCTCTATAGTATAGATGCGTGTAGGGATAGTCCAGCTTGGTTCTACGGGAAGTAAGGAGGAGAATGTTAATAAGTTTCTGAATATTTTGGAGAAGGGATTAGATAGGGCTGATATTGTTGTTGTTCCTGAGTATTTTATGTTTTTTAGTAGAGAAATGCTTTCTAATTCTGAGATAGTGTATGAGAACTCTGAGACTCTTGAGGGTTCTTTTGTGAGGTCTATGTGTGGTATATGTCGTGAGTTTTCTATTAATCTTATCTTTACAATGTTTGAGAGATTAGGGGGTAGTGTGTATAATAGTGCGGTGCTGATGTCTAAAGATGGTTCTATATTGCTAGTATATAGGAAGATTCATCTTTTCGATGCTTACGGGTTCTCTGAGTCTAGGATGTTTTGTCCTGGCATTATTCCTTCTAAGGTAGTCGATATCTGTGGTGTAAAGGTCAGTATTGCCATATGCTTTGATATCAGGTTTCCTGAGCTCTTCAGAGTGTATGCACTTTCCGGCTCGGAGGTTACTTTTGTTCCGGCTGCATGGTTCAGAGGTGATTATAAGGAGGAGATTTTGAGGGTTTTAGCTCAAGCTCGTGCGCATGAGAACGGGATGTATATCATAGTATGTGACCAGTACTCTGACATGTTTGTTGGTCGTAGTATGGTTATTGAACCTTCTGGGACCGTTGCAGTAGATCTAGGCCATGGTGAGAGATATGTTGAGTATGAGGTTGATAGATGTCTAGTACGTGATGTTCGTGAGAGAGTTCCTGTGCTTAGGCTTCGTAGACCTCTATCATACTCTAGGATCTTGCTGTGACGTACTTCTTCACCCTATCTATGGCCTCTATCTTCACTGGATCTACTCCAACTATTCTAGCTATGTCTATAGTCATCATCCCTAGTCCTGTGACTCCATACATTATTTCTGAGAGTCTGCTGTCCCCCTCGAGCTCTATCCTGTAGTATCTTCTACCTAGCTCATCTAGCACTTTTGTGAGTGCTGTTACATGTACTCCATGTTCCGTGTCTCTCACGCTTGGTGCATCTACTACTAGGATCTCTAGTCTCTCTATCTCTCTGATATGTATTGCAAGGTCGTTGTGCTCTGACTCAGGTATTATACAGACCGCGACTGGCTGTTTCGCGTTCTCGTTCATGTCGTTCTTGAATCTTACACCTAGAGATGCTATTGGAGACGGTGTGTATATCATTGTGAACTTATTTGCAAGCTTATCTGCGAGACTCTTGAACTTTCTCTCGTAGTCCTCTACGCCTTTCCTGATATAGTTTATGCTGTTCTCTGCCTCGTTAATAACTTTGTCCTCAATGTTTAGAGCTTTTCCAAGTGCTCTCAGACAGGAGTAGAGTAGACATGGGAGACCGTATCTTGGCGCTGTTGCCTTAGGTATCGTCATGTGTGGCGTTCCATTTCTCTCTGCCAGTTCTTTCAGCTTTCCTCCAGTCGATATTGTTATGACAGGTATTCCCTCATCGATACAGGTCTCGTAACATCTTATTGTCTCTGCAGTGTTGCCAGAGTAGCTTATCGCTATTACTAGATAGTTATCGTCTACGTATGGTGGAAGGTGTAGATCCTTGTTAACTACTATTGGGATCTTAAGACGATCCTGAAGAGTGTCTCTAACTATGTCCCCAGCTATTCCTGAGCCCCCCATTCCTGATATCACTACTCCTCTGAAAGTCCCCCCATAGTTCAGCTCTCTATCTCGAACACGTACCTTCTCCGGAATCTTTATATCAATCCTAAGCGACTCTTCCGCAAGAGAGGGCCATCTCGGGTAGTCTATATACTGGCCCTGACTCATTATATATGTGTTATAAGTTAGCTAATCTATTAATATTCTGAGGTGCTGTTCCGAGTAGTCATTAACGACAGCGTTAAGATAGTGAGGGAGTGGCCAAGGGAGAGAGTATTTAGAGTAAAAGAGGAACTGAAAAGACTGGGCTTCAAGTGGACCGGAGAGCACTGGAGAGGCCGTGTAATGTCGCCGTCCGTCGTCATGAAATTGAAAGAGCTCCTCGAGCTGAGACCAGACGAGATAAAGAGAATACTCGAGACGGCTCTCGAGGAGAACGAGGGAGGAGCCATAGGAGTAGAAACAGAGGCTGATACACAGCTACCTGACGATCTAAGAGAATGCATAATAGAGAATGTTGGAGACGTTAAGATAATATCAATACCATGTTTCATAAGAAACTTCATACGTAAGGACACCAGATATATAGGAAAGGCAGGATCATACGAGGAGTATGTAGACATAGCACTACAAGAGTTCAGAAAGATTATAAACAACTATCCTGTAATAGGAAACCTGGAGCTCGCGATAGAGAGAGCAAGAGAGTTCCTGCTAGAGAGCGAGAGAACTAGGGAGGTATTTGAGAGAAGAATCTCATGGTGGACAGCTAAGGTACATGAGAACTATGTAGAGCTTAACTTTCTCAAGAAAGGTCTACTTCGAGAGCTTGGAGACAGATTAAGAATAAAATATTTCAGAATCGATAAAGAAGGTAATAGACAGGAGCTTGAGGTTCCAGCTATAAGGAGAGAAAACATCATTAAATCACCAGATGGCAAATGGAGGCTCTACTTCCCACAGTTCTTCAAGAACAGGATAATAGAGATCCTGAGAGAGATTGGATATAGAGTAGAAATAGTGGAGCACACGCCGAGAAAAGTACAGAACATACAGGACAGAGTGAACCTATACCCATTCCAGGAAGAGGCGCTACAAAGATGGTTTGAAAACGAGTATAGAGGAACAATAGTCATACCTACTGGAGGAGGAAAGACATTCATAGCACTCAAAGCCATAGCTAAGCTCGCCGTAAGAACTCTCATCTTAGTCATAACGGAGGAGCTACTTGAACAGTGGTACCATAGAATAGTGAAATATCTCGGATATGTTCCTGGAAGAATGAGCGGTAAATATGACGATCTGAGAGAGATAACAGTATGCACATACCATACAGCCGTAAAGAGAATAACAGAGATAAGAGATTACTTTGATCTCGTCATAGCAGACGAGTGCCATCATGTGCCAGCAGAGACATTTAAAGAGGTAATGTTCTACATATCTGCACCATATCGCATGGCTCTATCTGCAACAGTCGAGAGAAGCGACGGTAACGAGCATCTAATATTTCTCGCATGCGGAGAACCTATATACAAGATAACGTACAGAGAGCTTGTCAAACACGGACTCGTAGTCCCTATCAGACATTACAGAATCTACGTGAGCCTAGAGGATGATGAGAGAGAGGAATATGATGCGGCTAAAAACATAATTCAGCTCAAGGCCATCGCCCTGAAAGCGAGGAGAAAGATAGATGTTGCTTGTAAGATCGCGCTTACAGAGTACGAGCTTGGTAGTAAGATACTCATATTTACACAATATATCCAACAGGCAGAGGAGATTTATAGGAAGCTCAGAGAACATGTAAAGAACGTCGCACTAATTACAGGAAACACTAAGGATAGAGACTCCGTGTTCAGAAGTTTTGCGAGAGGGCTCACAAGAATAATAGTAACGACTACAGTGCTAGACGAAGGTATAGACGTTCCTGACGCTGATGTAGCGATAATAGTGTCAGGTACAGGAAGCCAGAGACAGATGATTCAGAGAGTAGGTCGAGTAGTTAGGGCAACACCAGGGAAGAAGGAGGCACGGGTCTACGAGATAGTTACAAGAAGAACAATCGAGGAGGCATTAAGCGAGAACAGGCATCCTAAGGAGGAGATAGAGGAGATAGAATGTAAGAGGATTCTTGATCGAGATCTAGATAGGCTGTTAGCGAGGATCAGAAATACTTTCGCCAAACTCAGCACGTAACAGCCGTTACGGAGGTCCCTTATATATCTCGTAGACATATATATAACATGAAGGAGATACTTGAAGAGATACTAAACATAGCTCTGGCAATGATAATAGCAACGACAATAGGGATACTTGCTCTCAAGGTGATGGGAATAATATGACTAGGTACATAGTTACAGCAGTCATGTACCTAATAATAGGGACACTGCTCATAGTGATATGCGAGTTCATACATAAGATACTGATGCTACTAGGTGCATAAATATGGACAGCGTATCATTATCAGACATAATAATGTGTATAATATTACTATCAGCATGCATATCAATAATACCAATACTTAAACATGAGCTTAAATTAATAAAAAATAGAGAGACACTTATAAACAATACGAAACACATCAACAATACGTTAAAGAATTTAACAGAGAGGGCAGTCTGTTACACTAGAAGAGATATCAATCTCATGGTTCGAGGATTTCTACTCTCATATTTTGTGTTGATAGTGCTGATAGTTCTTATAGTTCTTCTCATAGTGTTGATAATGCTTTCAGGAAAGTAGTATGTGTAGATGTTAGGTAGAAGGTTACCTTTTTCCTTTTGATACTCCTATTGTGAATCCTAGTCTTCCCGTTGTTACTGTTCTCTGCCCTCTTACTTTTAGTCCTAGCTTGTGTCTTATACCCTTCCAGCATCCTAGCTTCTTCATTAGGTCTATATCTTTCTTCGCTGCTAGTATCAGGTCTGCTCCTATTAGGTGAATGTTCTTTCCTGTTTCTGGGTCTTTGGGTCTGTTTACGAACCATCCTGGAGCTATCTGGTGCAGGTTCTTCACAGCCCAGTCAAGTCTCTTTATTGTCTCTTCTGGGAGGTCTCCGAGTCTCGATAGGGGGTCTATTCCTAGGTATCTACATATTGCGAATGCTGTTGATACTCCTATGCCCTTTATCTTTGCTAGAGCATATGCTGTTGCTTTGTAGCCGTCTAGGTCTGTGTCTCCTATTCTTACTATTGGTTTGAATCCTGTAGATGACATGTGCTCTCTATCTAGTCTTTTCTAGGGTTTAAAAGAGTTCCTTATCTTAGACTAACCTGTCTATAGACATCTTAGCTGTCTCAAGCCCCTTAAGGTACCATGAAGACGCTGCCAACGTTCCAGCTAGCCATAATGCTGCTATCACGCTCAGGCATATACTTGCTGTGAGATACTGCTCCAGAAAGGTAAGTACCGCAGTTGATATTCCCTCGAAGCTCATGAAGAACCCTATGACTGTCGATCTTACGCCGGTCGGAAATAGCTCGCTCTGTAGCGTGCTCAGGCATGACCATCCCCACTGAGAGAAGACCATGTTCCAGAACAGCGATCCAAAGAAAAGGTAAGTATTCCTGATGAGTACTGACAGTATCATGATTAGAGCTGTCACGAACCCTCCTAGTAGTGATACTAGTGTAGATATTCTGCGTCCCCTATCTATGAGCGGTATCAGCATGAATGCTCCTATGAATGAGCCTAGGTTAGCTATCAGTACTATATATGGTATGTACTGGCGAAATGGGAAGTCGGGAGTATATGGGAGGTAGAAGGCAGGTATAAAATACGTCACATATATCGCGATGGTTATTACTAGAAGTATTATGAACCTGTAAGCATATCTCGACAAGGCTTCTCTCAGCGAGATACCATGAACCTTCTTGTACTCTCTTATGAGATCCTCGGACAGATTAATAGAATACCTCTTCAAGATCCTCTCCGCCTCCGATACTCTACCTCTGACGACGAGCCATCTTGGAGACTCGGGAAATCCTACCCTCGCTACTGCTGTGAGAACTAGAACTATAAATGTTGAGAATAATACATACTTTACCTGGACCGATGGAGAGTACACAATGCTCTGATATATCAATGTAAACAGTGCCACGATAACAGCTCCAAGATTCCAGAAGTTGCTGGACAGTAGTATTGCTTTCCCCCTATGATGAGGTGGCGATAGCTCTGCAATAGCGGAGAACGCAGCTCCAAACTCACCACCAATAGCAAAACAGGCCACAGATGTGAGAAGGGTAAACATGACCGGACTACTATAGAGAAAGTAGAGAAGTCCTATAGAGACGACCTCTATAGCTAGGACTATAATAAACGTGAGTTTCCTACCAATAACGTCTCCAAGTCTACCAAGAACTATAGAGCCCACAGTCCAGGCAACCATGTTAAGGCCAAGAATATATGTCGCATAAGGAAGAAGACTCCTAACCGAGTATATTATGAGAGGAGATATTGAAAATATTAATCCATCAACAAAAAAGCTTAGAGAAGTTATGATGAAAAGCTTCCAATGATCACTACCCCACTTAACAATATCAAGACTAGCAGACATCTTCGGTAATTCCTAACTAAAGTAGAGAAATATATATTAATTACCCTGAGATGTATCAGAGTACTTAAATTTTGAAACTGCAACCTGAGACCAGAAACTCAACATGGACATGATCAAGAACAGCAAAAACATCCTTTAAGAACGTATGAAGCGACCTCAATGTGAGATATATTACCCTACTCACCAACATTGGTATACATACATGATAGAGAGACGACAAGAATAACAACAGCAGAAACACTACGATAGCTATCACGATGATAGATACAGCAATCTTTAGAATAGTAGCGTTACGTCTCGAATTATATGTTACATATTTAGATCGAACGTCACTGTCTCTTTTATGGCTACTCTCTACATATTCTTTACGATGAGTATAATGTGGATAGGAATCCTCTCTTCTAGAGGAGTACTCGACCTCTCTAGTAGATGTAGGTAATTCTCTAGCTCTGAAGCCATTGAATGGAGCAGGCTCCGAGTAATGTTCTAGAAATGGAAAGATTTTCTTAAGTACAGACACTACCTCGCTTCTGAGACCATGTATCTCACCTCGCCTAACAGACGTCCTGTTAATGCCTAACTTCTCTAATAATCTTATCCATGATTCTGCTACTTTACATAAAATATCATCACTAAGATTCGTAATATTGTATAATATTTTCAACAGCTCAAGCTCCTCCGCAATAAAGGTAGAGATCTTACGAGTCAAAACAAGATCTGTCGATATGCCACTATATCTTGACCACCATTCTGCAAACTCTTTCTTAGCAGCATTAGACTCTAACCATCTATCAAGGTTGGGGGGTACGATCTTTGTTGAGCTACTCCCGGACATCCAATAATAATATATCCCTAAGCGATTTAAAAGATTTTTGCACAAAAATGAGTACATCGCTTCGCAGGTTAATAGAGACAACTTCAGTTTCCTGTACATTATCTAAAATAACAAAAATATACACTAACAAGGTATAATTGAAGAGAAACGAAGAATAAAGAAAAAAGAATAACCTAGAGGAACTAGAAGAATCAGAGTCTGCTATCCTCCTCACATATCGGTGATCACCTCCCTCATCACTTGAAGAATACTCTAGTAACTAAATAAAAAACTTCAACTTACCGTAACAATTCTAGAGATTTTAACAATAGGTTCTTATAAGTATTCTCTCTATAGTGAGTAATTCAAGAAAGATACTTTTATAGAAAAGAAACTAAGAGAGAATGAGGACTGTTCCGTGTTATTATGAGCTCTCTTTCAGGTACTTGTATCTGTCCTTCTCGTACTCTTCTACGGGTATGTACTTGAGTGCTGCTAGAACCTTTGGCAGTGTGGTGTACTCCATCTCTTCTGGTGGTAGTCTGTGCGGCATTATTGGTCCCATCTTTCTTATGTAGTCTGCTACGAAGCTTGCGATTAGTCTCACGTAGTCGAATGCTGGATCGTCGAACATGTCTACTGGTCCCTCTAGATATCCGTCGTGTAGCTGGAATCCTAGTGCTATTACTTTTGGTGGTCCATCGAACCTTGTCATCTTTGGTCCTAGTGCGATCTTTTTCTCAGGTATTATTGCTGTCATTCTTGCTGGCATTAGTGGTCCGCTGTGGCTTCCTCTCATCCATCCGCTGACCATGTGTGGGTAGGCGAATGCTTCTAGGATCTCTCCTACTGCTGGTAGTCCGTGCTGTGCCCTTATTATTCCTACTGGGTCGTCCTTTCCTACGTATTTTCCTGCTATCAGGTTCAGTCTCTCGACGCTTATTACTGATGCTGGCAGTAGATCCTCTTTCCTGTAGACTCTTCTAACTATGTATCGTCCAGGAGTTCCTATTAGTGCCATTATGTCATACATTCTCTCAGGTGAGTCAAGTATGTAGACTCTCCCCTCATACACGTCAATTATCTCGAACTTAAATCCAGCATGCATCTCTGGGTCTATTACGAGGCCAGCAGTGGTGAATGGGTCTGCAAACATCTTGAAGAGTGGTAGGTTGAAGGCTCCTGGCTCTGTCTTGTCTGCTGCTATCACTATTATTGGCTCGCTTGGTCTCTCCTCTATCTCCATCTCAGCAACCTGTGGTCCCATTCCTCTGACGTTTCCGCTGAATGTGTCCTTGAGGAGGTCCTGCCCGGCTCCGTACAGCTTGAGCTTCTTTGCTATGTTCTCCGTAGCCTCCTTAAATATGTCCCATGCAAGCTTATGAATCTCGGGATTGTTCTCGCCCTTCGTGTGAGTCATGAGTAGTGACATGTCGTCTCCGCATGAGTACACGTAGTAATCGATGATTAGACCCTTCTTCTGGGCCTCAGCTAGTCTCTCTGCAGCGAACTCGAGAGCTTTTGGATGAGCCCAAGCGTGACCTGGGCAGCCACCTATATCTGCCTTTATTATCGAGATAGTAACCTTCATCTGAGAACTATTCTAATACTCACGTCACTATTAAACCTTGTGGTTTAGCTTAAAAATTGCATATAGGGTTACTTCGTAGGAACTTGTGAACAGGAGTGTAACACAGAGAAGAGTAATACCTATTCACTACATATTTGAACATGGAGGGACATACAGAGGAGAGAGCGTCATAGACCTATCATCAAACATTAATCCCCTTGGAGCACCAAATATGGTAAGGAACGCTCTCGAGAACTTAACGTCAACACAGTTACAGAGATTTCCTGATAGAGAGAATATCATAAGCAATCTCTCCGCAATAGAGAACATAGATAGTGAGCTCCTCTATCCAGTACCTGGAGCCTCAACTGGCATCGTGCTTACACTCCTCTACACCAGGCCAAGAGAGTGCACTATTCAGGACATATCATATCTAGACTATATACGAATATGTAGCAAACTCGACATAAATATCATAAAGGTTCCCACAATTGCGACAGATAACAACATTCTAACTATGGACGTTGAAAAGATGTGCAACGTAGCAGAAAGAATGAGGGAGAACTCCATGATAGTTATAGTATGTCCAAACAACCCTACAGGATGCTTAATAGAGTATGATGATATTAGGAGGATAGTTGAGACAGCACGATGTAATGTTCTTATTGATCTAACGTTCATAGATTTTCTAAATCTGCATGATAAATATATTAAGCTTCTAGACTATGATAACGTGATAATAATAAAATCATTAACAAAAATCTTAGGAGCACCAGGACTACGGATAGGATACATTGCAGGAAGATTAGTTAAATCTCTTCCAGGCCTCAGCTGGCCTCTGGGCATAGTATCAGAACTTGTCCTTGAGAGGATAGCAGATAACTTGAAAGAATATAGAAGATTCATATTAAGTACAAGTGAGTATGTACATGCCGAATCTAGGAGAGTAATAAGAACGTTATTAGGGAACCTCAGAAGAATACGTATATATGATACACACACTCATATGTTTACCATAGAGGCCTCAGATTACCTTCACACGTTTCTCTTGGAGAAATATAATATAAAGATTAGAAAGTTCTGCATCCTAGATAATGGCAGGACGCTTCATAGGGTCTCGATAAGAGATAGAAAGATCGACGACGTATTTATCGAAGCATTGAAGACTTTTGAAGAACATGAGTAGAGTCGTCGAGCTTATAAAATCACATATAGCGTTCTTCACGATAATACCATGTAGACCAAAGATGGATATAGTTGAGGCATTGTCATATGTTGACCTAAGCATCCTGACAGTCAGCCCTATCATTTTAGCGATATGTTGCGGTCCTGTAATTATGCTAAGCTATCTGGAGCTTATCAGTCATCCTAGACTGATATACACATTAATGTACTGCTCCCTCCTAATATTGACTGGTATGTTACATATAGATGGACTAACAGACGTTATCGATGCATTATTTGCACCAAGAGAGAAGAGAGAAAAAATTCTTAAGGACCCGCATGTAGGTGCTGTAGGTGCATCATCATTGTTCATTATCCTGACTCTGGGACTTATAGCAATGATATGTAGCAAAGGTATCATAGATGCGGTAAAGAAGCTAGTTCTATCTGAGCTTTTCTCTAGATTGAGCTGTAGCATCTGCGCACGTATGGGAAAGCCTCTACATAGGGGGTTAGGTAGCATTGTTATAGATGGAGTATCTAAAAGGAGGAATCTCATAATTGTACCGGTGATAGTTAACGTAGTATCATCTTTCCTACTTCTAGGATATGTTAGAGCTGTTACGTATATAGCTGCTACTGTGCTTCTAACTCTTGCCCTTGTGAGGCTACCCATCAAGGTACTAGGAGGAGTAAGTGGAGACGTCCTCGGATATTCTATAGAGATTGGTAGACACATATCTCTAATAATCTCCACATTCCTACTATGAGTATCAACATATTCATAGAGCTAGCAACAATACTTATAGCTTCGATACTTATAGACATAGCTGACGGAGAAGTCAGAGAGAAGGTATGCCCTATACATCCCGTCAAAATATGTTGGCAACTTGGCTCACTAATTCTGAGAAGGATTAAAAAGACTAGAGCCTCAGGGATCATGCTATGGATACTTACAGTTATGCCTCTGCTACTCATTTACGCTATCGCTCCTACACTCATGCTATTCTACGCTGACAAGACGGGAAAAGTGGCTCTGCTTGTGGTATCGTTGGTTATGTGTTCTGTTATTAATAAGTTTACTATAAGTTTTCGTCTACTTAACTGGTATTTTGTATCAATACTTGACTATATTGATAAAAATAATGAGGCTAAAGCACGAGTTCTCTTGCAGGAGATTGTGAGGAGAGACGTCTTCGCACTAGATAGGTCTCACATATATTCCGCACTAATCGAAACATATGTTGAGTCTCTCGTCGACGGATTTGTCAGCCCTCTCTTCTGGTTCTCGATCCTCGGTCTTGTAGGTTCCTATGTTCAGAGACTTGCAAACACTATGGACTCTCTGGTCGGGTATAGACATGATCCTTATCGTGAAGTTGGGTGGTTTTCCGCAAATATTGATACTATTCTGAACGTTCCTGGTAGCATAATATTTTCTGTTCTTTCTCTATTATCGTCATATAGGAGAGGGATGTTTAGAGAGTTTCTAAAGAATCTGGAGAGCGGGAGAGATGTCTCGAGTGTTACTGCGAGGGTTGTTTTTGCTGTTGCATGTACTTTATTGAAGGTTGATCTTGAGAAGCCGGGAGAGTATAAGATTGGTATTTATGGTCGGCTACCCGACATAGAGCACTGTAAGAAGCTGTTAAGCTGCGTCTACAGGACATTGTCTCTATCTGTTCTTCTTTTTCTGCTTGTTCTATTTGCTATATGTCTCTTAATACCCTAGATCGAGGTTCTCCATCTCTTGCTCTATCAGGTATGATGGTGCCCTTAGTATTGCTACGTACCCTCCAAACGTTCCCTCAAGCATCTTACTTTCTTCTACTGATGATGGTATTACCTCTAGCTTTATGTTTCTCTCGTCACACTCAAGCATCAGCTTCATTATGTCCTCCTCGCCCACGTTCTCGCTAACTATGACTGTCTGCGCTATCCCTGCGTTCACCGCCTCCCACACCTTATCTCGCCCGTATACTATCATGTCGGGCTTCTTTATGGCATAGTACGTTATTAGCTCCATCAGTCTCTTTGCACGTACGTACTCGTTATCCTTTATATGCTTCCATGCTCTCTTTAGAGCCTCTATGACACCATACTCGTTCGCGCAACATGCATCTACTACTGCAATGACCTTGGACTTGAGTCTATAGTCCAGGTAGTCAGCCTTGAGGAAGTCCTCCTTTGTTGGTCCAGGTCCAGCAACTATTATTCCTTTCAGGTCTGGCATGTTTAGAAATATCTTATTTGCCTCCTCAGCAACCATCTTGTAGAACACGTCTGCAAGATGCTCTATCTGACGCTTGAATCTCACGGATGACTGTCCTCCTGCATGGTGCTTTCCTGGAACATAGAACTCCACATGCTTAGCTACTTCCCAGTAGTTTCCTCTAAGTATAGCTATAACCGCCTCACCACGCTCTATGACTATTATTCCATATGCCGATCCAACGTTCAGCATCTGCTCAAGTATCTCAGTGTGGAATACCTGATCACATATGTACTTGAACGTGCTTATAGGTCTCGGAGGCACTATCATGTACATTACCCAGTCATACATTCCTGGACTCTTCATGTGGAAGCCTGCGAACACTGCTAAGCCGTTTGGCGGCGCCTTGTTGAGTCCTTTCAGCTGGTTTATTATTCTCTCGAGAGCGCTCTGGACATGCGTTCTAGTTGTCTTATCCTTTATGTTGCCAGCTATCGCCCACTCTTGTCTAAGCATGTTCACAACGTCAGGCATTGGACGTCCAGCGTTAACGTACAGACTTATCAGCGTTGTCGCATATCCTCTGTACTTCTTTAACGTCGATATCAGCACTCTCAGCTCATTTAGAGACTTAATCTCGTATACTCCACTCTTTATTCCATGTAGGTCCCACTCTCTGTCTATAGGCTCTGTTTAAATAGGTTTCTACTACATGAGAGATCTATAGGTCATCGTTCCACTCTCGTCGATATCTATCACAGTACCAGAGTGACCATGTACATACTTTTCAGGGCATGTGGCTCTCAGCGCCTGCTGAAATGTTTTCCCAGTACAGTGTAGGGGACATATCTTCAGGAGACCATGCATTCTACAGAACTTCTCAGCCATATATGCTGCATCTCTCATAGAGAGCGCGTAGAGATGGAAGCCACCGATAAGAAGCAGTATGGGCTTCTTGTACATGCCCATCACCTGTCTCACCATGTGTTCTATTCCCGGATGCGAACATCCTGTTATCATCACTACGCTGTCTCCAAGCTCTATAACCATGCACTGCTCGGGGATGAATGATCTTGGGAAGTTGATTATGTGAACGTTGCTTAGGATGTCGGTCACGTCAGGGTTTATGTAGACCTTGCATAGTCCTATGAGCTCCTGTGCCAGTCTCGAGGGTGAGGGAAGGTATATGGGTATTCTATGACAGTACTCTACTATGGCTCCTAGACCCCCAGTATGGTCTCCATGCTCGTGAGATATTACACAGGCGATGACTTTGTCCATTGAGAGGCCTAGATTTCTGAAATTGTACTTGAATATCTCCTCACTTGCCCCCGTATCAAATATTATTGCTCTATCGCCAAAATCAACATATATGGAGAGACCCCACTCTGAGAGGAGACCTGGTCCTGGCTCATTATCTACAACTACCGTGAGTCTCATATAGTGTAGAGATCTATCTGATTAATAACATGTTTCTACGATATACCAAGTACCTTACTATATGCATCAGTATCAAGCAACCCATGGCCACTCAAGTTGAATGCTATCACCGTTCCTGGACTCGCCTTCCTTGCTATATCTATCACTGCCTTTATAGCGTGAGCTGACTCTGGTGCAGGTATTATACCTTCAGTTCGTGCAAAGAGCTGTGCTGCCTTCATTACCTCCTCCTGCTCGTACGCTACTGGCTCCACTATTCCTAGCTTAACCAGTATTGAGAGACTCGGTGCTGCACCATGATACCTCAGTCCGGCTGCATGTATTGGTGGAGGTACGAAATCCTTTCCCAGAGTATACATCTTTATGAGAGGTAGTGTTCCAGATGTGTCAGGATGGTCGTACATGTATTTTCCAGAAGTGAGCTTAGGAGCAGCCTTAGACTCTACAGCTATGAACCTGGTCTTCTCGAACCCCTCCTCTCTGAGTCTCATACCTATCATCGGATACGTGAATCCGCCAAAGTTTGATCCTCCTCCAACACATGCTACAACTATGTCCGGCTGCTCAGGCATCTGCTGTATCGCTTCTAGACCTATGACCGTCTGATGTATGAGAACGAACTCCATTACACTCCCAGGAAGATACCTCCTCTCTTCAGGTCTCTGCAAAACGTACTCTACAGCCTCACTTATCGCTATTCCTAGACTTCCAGGATGCTCTCTATCCTCCTCCAGTAGCCTTCTACCTATCTCAGTGAGATCGCTTGGACTTGGATGCACTGTAGCTCCAAGAACCTGCATCAGCACTCTTCTCTGTGGTTTAGACCTATAGCTTGCACGCGTCATGAATATCACAGCTCTCATACCGAAGAGTGCCGCCGCTATCGAGGTCGCTAGACCCCACTGTCCCGCGCTCGTCTCTGTAACCACCTCAACTGCCCCGTCCTGCTTAGCGTAATATGCCTGCGCTAGAGCAGTATTCAGCTTATGACTGCCGCTTGGGAGTACTCCCTCAAACTTGTAGTATATATGTACATCCTTGAGACCGAGCTCACGTTCAAGATTATCAGCTCTTCTATAAGGTGTAGGTCTCCCAATCTTCTCATACATTCTCCTAACATCGTCAGGAATAGGTATCCATCTCTCACCAGAGAACTCCTGGTCTATGAGCACTGACGGAAGAATCTTGGTCAGAAGCTCTATCCTAGAAGGACCAGAGTCCGGATCTCTCACGGGAGGTAATGGAACTGGAAGATCAGCAGCTATGTTATACCAGTACGATGGTATCGATACCATGCTTATCACTCTACGAGAGCCCTCTTTAAATCTTCTAGAAACCTTAGACCACACTCAAGGCCACAGCGAGATAGCTCTCTTACAAATGCTGACCCCACAACAACACCATCAACGCCAAGCTTCTTCAACAGCTTAACGTCCTCTGGACTCTTTATTGCGAACCCTACTATCAGTGGACATCTATCACCTATTATGCTTCTGTAGATCTTAACGTTACGCTCAATAAATATGGGAAGCCTGACCCCACTACACGCCTGGAGACCAAGGTATATGAAGAGAGGTCTCTGAGAAAGTACTCTATCGACCTCTCTATATGGAAACTTGCTGGATATGAAGAAGCAAGGTTCGAGTCCATGTTCTCTACATTTTTTCGAGAACTCCTCTACAAGATCATGATAGTCGAAGAGTAGATCTGGCATTAGCACCCCTCTTGCACCGGCTTCAGCACACTTTTCAAGAAACAGGTCTAGGCTGTTCACGTGATCCTCCATGTACGCCATCACCACGAACTCTCTCGGAACTCGGCCTCTCAGGACCTCGAGGGCTCTTACGCCTCTCAGCTCAGCTCCTCTGTGAGTCATCCTTATTGTTGGACCATCGTACTTAGGGTTGTCTGTGGGTACTCCTATCTCAAACATGTCTACAAGATGGCTCACGGTCTCCAGTATGTTGAGAAAGGTCTCAGTGTTTGGATACGTAGCTGTCAGGTACAGTATCAATTTTGTACATGATGACACATTAATAGGTATACAGACAATATTTATAAACTATACCCTCCATACACACTATTAGAAGTTTCTCATCATAAACGTTCCAACAAGTACAGCATTAGCGCCAGATCTCCAAGCTTTCTCGATATCGTCAAAAGAAGAGACTCCACTTTCCAGAACTATCACCGCAGAGTCTCCAACAGACTCTCGAAGATCTCTCACACTCTGGAGAGCAGCATCCAGATCGACAGTTAAGGTCCTGAGGTTTCTTGAGTTTAGTCCAAGAAGGATCGGATCTCCAAGTCTCGAGTACAGGTCTATGAGGTGGGAGGGCGAGTTAGATTCTAAAAGCACCTCCAAGCCTAGCTCTCTAGCATGCTCCACAAGGCTCACAAGCTCCCTATCACTAAGCACCTCAGATATCAGCAGCACAGCATCCGCACCTAGACACCATGCAAGATCTATCTGCCAAGGATCAACGATGAAATCCTTAAAGAGCACTGGCTTACCAGACCACGACCTTATAGCCGCAACATACTCAAGAGATCCTAAGAACCAGTACGGCTCCACTAGAACAGAAAATCCAGCAGCAATATCACGATACTTCTCAACATATTTATCCGGCATTACATCAAGCCTTATCACGCCCTTGGGACTAGCTCTCTTATACTCAACTATGAGCCCTATCTTTCCAAGCCTGTTCTCCATCCTTATACTTTCTAGAAGGCTTCTGTGGTCTACTACTCTCTCGGATGTTCTTATACAGCTCTTCAATACGTTAACGATCTTTTTTCGAAACCTTACAATCTCTTCAAGCACTATGACTCTACCATACTCACGATTCTTATAACGATTACTGCGATAAGGCTTAATAGACTCATAGAACATATGATCTACATGATAGTGCTAATAATAGACAATTACGACAGCTTTGTATACAACATAGCTCAAGAAATAGGAGAGCTGGGTGCTAGACCGATAGTGGTTAGAAACGACGAGATCAGCGTCAGAGGAGTAGAGAGAATGATGCCAGACGCCATAATAATATCGCCAGGACCAGGATCACCAGAGAACCAACGAGATGTCGGAGTATCGATGGACATTGTAAGGAATCTCGCAGGTAAGTTCCCTATTCTTGGCATATGTCTTGGCCATCAGATAATAGGCCACGTATATGGGTCAAAAATAAGGAGAGCAAAAACTATAATGCACGGTAAGACGAGCCCGATAAAGCATGGAAACAACTCAAGACTAATGAGAGATATTCCCGAGATATTTCTAGGAATGAGATATCATAGTCTAGTCATAGATGAGGTACCTCCAGGGTTCAAGCTGACTGCTATAAGCCTCGACGATGGCGAGATAATGGCAATAGAGAACGATGATCTTCACATGTATGGAGTGCAGTTTCATCCCGAGTCGGTAGGGACAGACTATGGACCTAAGATACTTAAGAACTTTCTAGATATAGCTGGAGACGTCTTATTAAGAAGGTAGTAGCATATATGGCGAAGTGATAAGAGAGTTCCTTCAAGAGATAAGAGAGAGGAACAGTAGAGGACTAATAGTACTTGATCATGAGGATCCTGAAAATATTCTGAAGAACCTACCCGAAGGCGAGAGAAAACTCATTCTTACTGAAAGAGAGGACCTCGCTTTAGAGAACGTAGATACTATACGACATGGAAGGTACATAAAGATTCTAGGGCGAGAGTACGATCACGCGATCATAGACTTGACAGGAAAATATAGACATCTTCGACCTAACATGCTCTGTGCTGTCTCAGAGACCGTGAAAGCTGGAGGACTGCTGGTGATAGTGTTGCCCGATCTCTTTAAATCAAGGCTGGGAGTATATGGCTACAGATATGATAGATACATAAAAAACAGCTTCCAAGAATGTGAGAGTCATCTAATAGTTCATAATAACGATATAGTGTCTAGGAGAATAATAGATAGGAAACTTGAGAGAAATGTTAGAGATCTCACAGAGGATCAGAGAAGGCTAATAGATGGGCTAGGAGACTTCTACGAGGATCCTGATCTAAAGGTTCTAGTAATAAAGGGAGGAAGGGGTAGAGGAAAGACGTTCGCTCTAGGATACATATCTTACATATTGTATAGAAAGTATAATTTAACGACTATAGATCTTGTGACAGAGGAAGTTCAGAGAGCCTTCATAGAAGGTGTAAAGTCGGCAGCTTCAGAGAACGTTGAGATATTTAAAAGATATATAAAGGTGGGAAAACTGACAATAAGGATCCTTAAACCTAGCTCTCGTACAACGGCTCCTGTAGTTCTAATAGATGAGGCGTCTCGTGTAGGCATATCAAGGATAAGGAGGATACTTGCACGCTCATTCAAGGTCGTCATGACGTTGACTACATATGGTTATGAAGGCTGTGGAAGGTTCTTTGAACATTATATAGAGGAGATAGCTAGAAAATATGGAGTAGTATATATCGATTTTGAGGAACCTATCAGATACTGTAGAGGAGATCCGCTTGAACGATGGTTGAACAGAATCTTCGTTCTTGGAAGAGATGAGATGCTTCCGAGGACTGGTGAGATTAATGTTGATGGGCTTAGACTGAGGATGGTTAATAAGGATCTTCTTTTGCGAGATGTTGAGTATTTTAGAAGTATAGTTAAGATACTTAGGGACGCGCATTATAGGCATAGTCCTGATGATATAGAGATAATACTGGATAGTGACGACCATATATTGCTAGTCTATGAGTACCAGGGATTACCGGTAGCGGCCTGTCATGTGAGAAGAGAACATGCTACGCGGAGAGATGTCAGGAAGGCCTCTCGTGGCGTGGTTCTCAGAGGTCTCTCAACTGTGACCTTATTGTCCAGGTATGGTACACAGAGCGTGTATAAGCTATCGATATGGAGGGTTCATAGGATAGCTGTCAGAGTAGACCTCCAACGTAGGGGTATAGGGAGCTCGATGTTAAAAGAAATTGAAAGATTGGCACTAGAGAACAAGATAGACATGATATCGGCATTGTTCTCCAGAAACGAGCTAGTCAGATTCTGGCTAAGAAACAGCTACGTAACCTTCTACATATCACCAAGATATAATAGAGTAACCGGAGAATACAACATCGGAGTACTTAAGATTCTCTCACAGAGAGCAAAGGACATAGTAACCCCCATATTACAGGATTTCAAGAGAAGACTAGTACTATCAGCATTCAGCATCTATAGAGACCTAGAATCAGAGATCCTAGCAAAGATAATAAGAACATTAAACGTGACGTCACCAATCAGACTATCGCTTTCACCTCTACAGGAGCGTCGACTCAGAATATTTCTCGAGAACTTTGAACATTACGATGTTGAGTACGTACAAGACATAGTCTACCTGAAACTTCTAGAATACCTTCTAAACAACGATAAGATAACAATAACAGATCTAGATCTAACAGTCCTCGTATGTAAGTTTCTTCAGGGAAAAAGCATTAAAGATGTTGCTGCCTCGATAGGATCATGTGAAGATAGTGCAAAAATTATTACTAAGAACGTTGTCAGAAGATTTCTAACACAGATTACTGCTTGATATACTTCTTAGCTTCTTCAACATCCTCTCTAGGAAGATCTCTATGACAGAACCACCAGTCGAAGCACTCATACTTCTTCAACCTCTCCTTAGCCTCATCTATAGTCGACGCTGGAGGCACTATCGCTCTATCTTTTATCAGCTCATTGTTTGGCCAGTTTGCTGGTAGCGCGACACCATGCTTTGTAGCTACCTGGAGAGCCTTTAAGAGCCTCAGTATCTCGTCAAGGTTTCTACCTACCTCCTGTGGGTAATAGAGTACGGCTCTGATGATACCTTCAGGATCGACTATGAAGACGGCTCTCACAGTATGTGTCGATGACTGGGCGTGAAGCATCCCGAGTCTAGAGGCTACTTCTCCTCTTGGATCGGCAATTACTGGGAACGGTATCTCGATTCCAAACTTCTCTCTTATCCACTCTATCCACTTGATGTGGCTGAACACGCTATCGACGCTCAGTCCTATGAGCTCGGCGTTAAGTCTCTTGAAGTCTTCGTACCTTTTTGCGAAGGCTATAAACTCTGTTGTACATACTGGTGTAAAATCTGCGGGATGGCTAAAAAGTATGAACCATCTTCCTCTGAAATGATCCGGGAGCTTCAGCTTGCCATGTGTCGTCACGACCTCCATCTCTGGGAATCTCTCTCCTATCGATGGAGCTTGCAGTGGCATAATCTTATAGGTCTCTAAAGCTTTATAAATCTATCTCTTTCAAGTTTCTAATGGCAGATTTAGGATAACTAAGTAACTGAGTTTGAAGATCTAAACAAGTAGATGAAGAGCAAGGATTTATATTTGCTTGCCCACGTAGATAATGAGGCTCTTGTGAGACCTGAGGGAAGGCCGTATGCTCCGAGGCTGTCCAGGTATGAGGGATTGATCGAGATAGTGCGTGGAATATTTATAGATAGGGAGCTCTACAAGCACTTGCTAGAACATTTTTCTGATAGCGAGATAGATAGGATGTTCTCAAGCATAAGAAGACCACCGGCAAGGTACTATATACGCGTGAACACGAGAAAGATAGATCCATACGATCTCTACTTGAAGATGTCTAGAAGGGGGCTTAAGGTCCATGTTGATGAGCATATCAGAGAGGCGCTATGGTTTGATGTAGAAGGTCCAAATAAGATACCTTCAGCTCGAAAGATAGTAGTGGCGGATAAGTATGCTGCTGAGAGTGTATATGTTGGAGCTAACCTGTATGCGCCAGGAGTAGTTAAGGCAAGAGGCGTAAAAAAGGGAGATGAGGTAACCATAATCGCTCCTACAGGAGAAGAGGTTGCGTATGGGATAGCGGAGATGGATGAAGATGAGATACGAAAACACAGGAGAGGACTTGCGGTTAAGGTCCTCGTTAGCAGGTTTCGTGTGCCCTCTCTGAGAGAGCTTGAGGAGTACAAGATGGGTCTCATATATGACCAAAGCATAGCTGCACAATGGGTTGCTAGAATAGTTAATCCATCATATAATGAACTGATAGTAGACATGAACTGTGCACCAGGTGGCAAGCTGACACATGTAGCACAGATATGTAACACATGTCATGTGTTCGGCTTCGATAGAAGCATGCCCAAGATTCAGGATACGTTAGAGAACATTAACAGACTATCCTTAGGACAGAACTGTGACGTGCTAGTTCATGACTCAAGGTACCTCGACGTTGACTTCCCTAGACTTATCGGAGAGGCTGACAAAGTCATTCTAGATCCACCATGTACAAGCATTGGTGTTCGTCCTAAGCTTATAGACGTTAAGACGATGAGAGACGTAGAGGTCGTCTCTAGGTATCAGGAACAGTTTCTCAGGCCAGCCTACAAGATCTTGAGGAGAGGTGGGAGGCTCGTATATAGTACATGTACTGTGACTATTCTCGAGAATGAGAGAATAATAAAGCTGGCTCTGAGACTAGGTCTAGAGATAGAGTATGTCGACGTACCATATGCAGAGCGTGGAAGGTCTGGAGACTGGGTAGACTATTTTGTTGCTAGATTTCTACCTCACGTTCATGAGTTCTCTCCTGGATTCTTTATAGCTTCCCTAGTAAAGAGACGATGAGCATCATGGAGAGATGCGACACGGTTAGGGAAGGAGACTGGGTCCTACTGTTCAGCGATAAGGTGAGAATCATAGCGAGAGTAGAGAGAGGAAAACAAATATGTACTATAAGGGGCATAATTAGGCTTGATGATGTTATAGGAGTCAGATACGGCTCGAAAGTGAGGACTAGCCTCGGTCATGAGCTAACAGTGACTAGACCTCGAATAGATGAGATAATGCTTGAAAAATATGAGAGACCAACACAGGTGATATATCCCAAAGATGCAGCATACATAATACTTAGAAGTGGAATAGGACCTGGAAACATAGTGGTCGAGTCAGGATGCGGCAGTGGGTTCATGACGACATTTCTGGCATGGTACGTTAGGCCTAATGGTAAAGTGATAACGTACGATGCACGAAGAGAGTTCATAGAGATCGCAAAAAAGAACATATCTCTGCTAGGACTAGACAAGTATGTTGAGTTCCGAGAGCGAGACATACTGAGAGACGGGATAGACCTTCCTGACAATTATGCTGATGCTATGATCCTCGACATGGGGAAGCCCTGGGAGGCACTCAATGAGGCCTACAGGGTATTGAAAAGTGGTACAACTCTCGTAATATATGTTCCAAGTATTCTACAGGTGGAACGAGTTCTACGTAAGTACAGATCTGCTGGTTTCGAAGATCCTGAGATCGTTGAGATACTTCAACGAAAATGGAAGCCTAGTCCAGACGAGCTTAGGCCAGATACATGGATGATAGCTCACACGGGCTTTCTAGTGTTCTTAAGAAAGCCCTAACACGTATCTAACAACGAGTGGCAACATGATAGGTTATATATATGAGTTAGCTACATGTGTAAATAATGATACCGCGTCTGAGACGTGAGAACGACAGGAAGCGGTGCGCTCGTATACATATGATAGCTATCCGTACCGTAGACAGGCCCGGCGTACTTCAGTCCTGTGCTCGCATACTCGCTGAGTCGGGAGTGAACATAGCATCATCCCATGTATTTCACAGAGGAAGTCTCGGTGATAGAAGAGAGGCACAGATAACAATATTTGCAGAGAACTATACACCTACAGTACTTGATAGATTAAGACAGCAGGATTTTGTACTTGACGTACAGGTATTTGAGTTGACTTGTATAGACGTAGTTCCTGATATAGTTATCTTTCCGACATCTCTGATACAGGAGGCAATAAAGGAGATTGCTGCGAACTATGGTGAACCGGTTGCAGCGTCCATATTCTTTCGCCTAGGATACATGTATGGTCAATGCCTCGCTCAACACTACATTCACGCTCTGTCGACGATAACGAACGTCGAGCTTAAACTTACGACTCTGTTAAATATATTGAAGTCTCTAAATCTGTTGAAGGATTATAAGATAGAGTCAACAGACAGTAATCTAATAATACGCATAAAGGAGCCTATCGAGATGCGAAACAGGTGCTACGAGAAGTGTTACTTCACGAAGGGTCTCCTCGCTGGACTGCTTGATAAGTTGCTGCCTAGCGCGCAGATAGTTGCTGAGAACCCTCTATGTCCTTCTCGAGAGTATGAGGTAGTTATATCTCTTGCACCCGTCTCTTAAGCATTTCTCGGTAACGTAATCTCTCCTGATAGTGTTATAAGAATTTAATAATCATTACATACTACTAATAGAAGGCATCAGCATGGGAGTGAGTGAGAGGATGCCACAGACCCTATTCATAATGGGTAAGACTAGGCCAGGCCAGCTTGAGCGTATCATGAACACGATCCTCTCAATAATCCGCGAGGGAAAGGGAGAGCCAGCACTGCTACGTGTACAGGACAGCGAGATAGGACTAGCAGTCAGGTGCAGTCCTGAGCAGAGAGGAAGGATAGTAGGGCTAGCTAAGAGAGGACTTGAGGCGTGTAGGGTGCTAGTTGACAGATCGAGGAACTATATAGCCTTCAGTAGCGAGCCTCTTGGAAAAGCCCTAGATGACATACTTAGGTGTGGAGGATCTGAAGTTATGCTTCCATTCCTATTCAGGCTAGGACACGTATATGGAAGAGAGCTCGTAGATATATTAGAGCTAAGTGATGAGCACCTAGCAGAGAGACTAATAACCTCGCTCGAGTACCTCAAACTTGCAGGCTTCTTTAGAAGGTTCTCAGTACTCCACGTCAGCGCTAACAGGATAGAGGTAGCCATAGAGATGGAGATAAAGATGCCGCTAATACATTTTCTGAGAGGAGTACTTAGCGGACTTGTAAGCAAGATCTTCGGAAAATCGTTCACCTGTACCGCACACGCTAAGAGCGAGAACGTCGTGCTCTTCGAAATAATACCATACAGGTAACATATCAGCCTCTCCTAATGATAACTCTACGACGTGTCAGCTCTTTAAGCCATTTCTCAAGTACATCTATTCTCCGACCAGTCTCAACGTAGACCTCTATAGTTCTCTCATGAATATTCACCTTAGATACCCTATATCCAAGTTCTAGACAGAGCTCAACAATGTCCTTCTCATCCACATTCGGAACCTTCTCAGGTGATCCACATGGGCCCCACTCACATGCCACGCATCCGAGCCCAGCAGCCTCTATATTTGCCCCACAGGCAGCCTCATAGACTCTCAGCCCTAGTCGCTCGGCAAGTCTTGCTATTCTTCTCTTTAAGTCATGTCCAATAATTGGGACTTGCTCCTTATCTGAGAGCTTTTTAACCCTTCTTGAGAGATCAACGCCTATTTTTAGAAGGTTCATGAATATTCTTCTCGTTACTCTGAGAGTTCCAAGAACTACCGTTCTTACTCCGGCACTCTTAGCCATGTTTAATATATCCTCAGCATCTCTATCCGTGAAGCCTGGTATTATCGGTCTCATAAATAATGATACATGTATATCTCTGAGTACTAGCTTTCTACATGTCTCAAACCTTTCTACAGGATCAGGAGCACGAGGCTCGAGCTTCCTGTAATCTCTTATAGCAACTACAGTCATTAGAAAACTTATATGAGGACAAGCTCTCGCTATGCTCTCAACATCTCCATCATCTAGGGTCATCTTAGAGCTTATCTGTGTAGGATTCTTCAGTGTTCCGAGTGTTCTTATATATTCTAGAGATCTCTCCTTAGTCTCTGGTAGAAAAGGCTCTGATACAGCTCCCATGGCGATCATTGTTCCTCCTCTTCCCGGCACAAAGTAGGGGTTTAACGCTAATGCGTAGAGCATCTCTAGTCCAGAGAGAGGATAGGGTGTTACTGTTCTAGGAAATCCCATATCATATATGTAACAGTACACGCAGCATAATGAACATCCTATTCCGGTATGGACTGTGATTCCGCAGGGACGTGGTGGTCTTCTTGAATGGTGATCTTCCCTGGCCTTTTGTTTAGACTCTTCACTAAGTCTGTTTTCTAGCTCCTGTAGGAGCCTTCTTTTGAGGTGGATGTGCTCTACTAGTCTGCTCATTACGTTAGACGTAGCTTGATATAGACTTTCCTGGGTGTCTTTTTAGCCACTCGCTTACTGGAATGCAGAATCTTCTCTCTATATTTGGTCTATGAAAGTTGTTATATGTGCAGAATGGCATTATTCTGCAGTCCGGCGTCGCGTAGTGTATCGTGCATCTTCTCACTCTCTCTATGTCATAGTTCATGCAGTCCATGAAGTGCATTATTCCTAATCCAACAACATTGAACATTAACTGTCCTAGAGAATCATAGTCTCTCTTTATTACGACGTTAAGTATGAGATCTCTCACAAGCTTATGTCTGACATATTTAACTAGCTTAAGAAGCTTTGTTTTTGCAATGCTCTTCCATACTCCGCCTTTGATAGCGGTCTTATAGATATCCCAGCATAGTCTTTCGAACTCGTCTACGTCTACGATACGTGTTATTGGTATAGGCTTCTTCTGGTCTGGGTCATAGTATATGAATGCTGAGGCGCCACATACAGGATTGTTCGTGAACTCTGGCTTTACCTCTCCTGTTAGGGCCTCTATAGCTCTAGCAAGAGCTACAGGCCAGTTAACAGGTCTCCAGTCCCATCTGCTGACTACTCCATCTGTCTGTCTTTCTATCTCTATTATTACGTCTGGTATAGTTATCCTCATCTTTCTCAGCTCGCTCTGCGTGTATAGTCTTGCCATTCCTGCAAACGCTACAGGCTGTATATTTATCCATCTGACAACATCTCTATTCTCTATTGCGAAGTTAACTATCTTTCCCAGGTCTCTATCATTGTACCCTTTTATGGCAGTTACGACTAGGACTATCGACTTATGTCCAATCTTCCTAGCGTTCTCTATAACCCTCTTCCTGACATTAACATATGCTTTAGGATTGTACCTCCTGTAGGACCATATGAGACCATTCTCAGGATCTACAGTATCACACTGCAGATACACGGTCGACATTCCAGCCTCCAGAAGCTTCCGATAATACGCGGCATCGAACGCCAACCTGACACCGTTAGTGTTCACCTCAACGTGCTTGAACCCCCTCTCCTTAGCAAGCTTTACGAGCTCTGGAAGATCGTTTCTAAGCGTAGGTTCTCCTCCAGAGTACTGTAACGCGTTTGGTGCCCAGGGCCTCTCGCTTCTTAATGTCCTTAACATCCTATCTATCGTCTCTATGTCAGGTTCGTACACGTACTCTAGGCACGTCTTTATATCGGCGAAACATATTGGGCACCTCATGTTGCATCTGTTGGTCACGTCTATTATTGCCAGTATCGTGCATGACCTATGCATTGGACATAGGCCACAAGCAAACGGGCATAGACCGCTCTTCCTGACATGCTCCCAGTCGACGTTTGGGTTCTCAACGCCTTTTCCAATGTACTCCGGCCTGTCCCACTGAATATAGTAATAGTACATCTCGGCGTCCCCCCAGTACAGGTCTAGGAACATTCCATGCTCGGGGCAGGACTTCTTGATCCATATAGCTCCATCGTGCTCGTAGACCACGGCCTCTACAATCTTCCTACATATCGGGCACACACTGTGCGTTCTCTTGACTACTCGAGCATCGGGGGGAAGGTCGTACTTCTCCTTGAAGTACTTCTGAATCCTCTCGTTACGAAGAACCTGTAAATAGCGCTCGGGAAGGTTGAATTTCGAAATATCCACAAGACGAGTCTCAGATCTAAGAGCCTCCATTCAGCTATAGACCTCGCACAATATTCTAAACTGTTACCTAGCCTCCTCGGGCTGTGCTATACCGACACTTTCAATATAGTATGTAAACTTCTTCCACAATGTCGTCTCAGCGAGACCAGTCCTAACGTGGGACCATGGCTTTCTATCCTCAATAGAGTACGGTCTGTAGACATACCTCTTAAACAGCTCGCCACACCTTTTAAGTACGCTCTTCCAGAACGCCCTAGAGAGAACGTTACCTTCTCTTCTAGCGGCATCAATAATCAACTTCGAAAGCTCCCTATCACCGAGAGATAGAAGCATCTGAGCATAAGCAAGATAGACATCATAACTGCTATGTCGAACGTTCAGACTATTCAGAAAATAGCGCAATCTATGATCACACTCATCGATACTTAGTGGAGAAGCATATTGAAGAGGAACATGTGGCTTTCTTACCCATGGATTAACACTGACATACACATTATCGCTACCATAGATATTAGAGACTCTTCTCACGAGATCTATACATTCCTCAACATCTCCAGCTCTCTCGCCAGGAAGCCCCACTATGAAATAGAGCTTAACATGATTCATACCGACCTCTCTAGCAATCTTACAGATATCTAGGATATCTTCGTCAGTGAACCTCTTATTAATGTTGAACCTTACTCGCTCGCTTGTTTCGGGAGCGATAGTGAGGACCTTCTGTCCCGTTCTGGCAATAAGCTCCAGGTCCTCTCTCTCTAATACGTCTACTCTCATAGATGGTAGACTTACCTCGATCTTATAATCATCTATTATTTTCTCAACTATCCTCCTAAAATCAGGATGAGACTGCGCAGCAAGCCCGAGAATCACTATCTTATCTATGTGAGAGCTCTCTAGAGCGCTCTCAAGTATGTTAACTATCTTATGGAAGCTCCTGAACCGGAAGGGAAACTGGAGGTGCGACTCGACGCAGAAATAGCATAGAAATGGACATCCACGGGATATCTCCAAGAAAAACGCTCTTCCAAATATTGGAGTATACTCAGGAGGAGACTCTAACGTAACTATCTGACGAGTAGGATAGGGAACATTGTCAAGGTTCCTCACTCTAGCAATCTCAACCTCGTACTTTCCAAGCGATGGCACGTACATTCCATAGACATCGGCTAGATCCTCCACATTTGATAGAGAGCACAATCTCTCGGCAAAGTCGTCTATTGACGACTCGATCTCACCTAGAAACACTCCATCAACGATGTCAGCTACTGGTTCAGGATTGGCGGACACTGCAGGACCGCCAACTATCACTAGAGGATATCTTTCAACTCTCTTTTCACGAAGCGCTGGGATCCCGCTTCTCTCAAGCATTCTAACCATGTTAACATAGTCGAGCTCATAGTGAATGGAGAAGAGAATAATATCAAAGTTTCTAAGAGGAGTACCTGTCTCAACGCTCCTATAAGGACCATCACCCTCCATGAACACACGTTCAGCATATATATCATCATAAGAGTTCAACAAAAAGTAAAGAAGATGGATACTAAGAGAAGACATACCAATCATATAGTTAGAAGGATAAGCAATCGCAATCCTAGTCATACCTCTACGAAGACGCTTACGTATAACATTCTCCTCCACTATCTCTATCCTCTTAACGTTCCTCATAACCTCCTATAGCTGAGCTCAAGATACTCGAGAAGACTTATTAACATTGTTTCACTATGAAGCGCGAAATATAGAAAGACCAGTCCAGAGAAACGCTCTATGAGTGATGAGCTGGAGACTCCAGGTCTGAAGTCATGATGTTGGGCTCAAGCTCTGATAAGTCTTGATAATTGATAATGATGGGCCTCGGGTCCCAGCACCGCCGTTTCCCGGGGCCTCTCGGACCCCAGTACTGCGGTCGGCGTTGGGGTGTTTCACTTCCGGGT
>JAADER010000017.1 GCA_013153275.1 Thermoproteota archaeon | reverse complement strand
GAGAAAACGCATTCAAAACACTATCAAACATATACAAACACTTCAAAGAAAAACACCCAGAAATAATAGAAGAAATAAAAGAAAAAATATCGTAGAGAGCTCCAGGACTTGTAAGGTTTGTGTAAAAACCCTTTTTCATTGTCTACGTACAGGGTGGGAACGTCAGGACCTCCTTTCCTCTCGATATCGCTACTAGCTCTATGTAGTTGCAGATCCCGCTTCTCAGTATCTTTGGAAGAAGAACCTTCTCAACCTGGAATATGCCGGCCCACTCCTCCATGTGTACTGTCACTCTTATAGGTCTCTCAACTCCTTTTCCTATCTCTACCCTCTTTATACTTAGTGCAGACACAGCGTGAATGTCGACCTTTCCAAGCTTATACGGCACTCGAGCTCTACCTTCAGCCATGTCAAGCCCATCTCCAACTTTCACACATCCAGCCTCAACAGTGAGACACTCTACGTCAGTCTCTGTACAATATATTGCATGCATGACCTCCTGACGTATGTTGTAATGCATACGCTTGCTGTATCTGCCCTTCTCTGGAAGTATCTTCGGAAGTATCCTGTCCAGAATATCCTTAGCCATTAGAGCACCAGTATACTCATGCTTTTCCCTGTGAACCGAGTTTCCTATGTCGTGAAAGTATGCTCCTAGAAGAACAATGAGCTTAGCTTCCTCAACGTCGTTACAGGTATCATCCTTGATGCATGATGGCATTATGTTCGCGTCTAGAAGAAGTGAGAAAAGCTCTAGTGCCGCACCTGCAGCTATCTTAGCATGAGTTGGACCGTGATCATTATACTTTAGTCTATGTACTGCAAAAACGTTTGATAATCTCAACAGCTCCTGGACCTCCTCATCCTCCTCAAGAACCTGTATAGCCCTGCTCAGTAGAGGGCTATCACGTGCATGTTTCTCCAGTAGGGCCGGCGACACGACTACGGGACTCATGCTATGGTGACACTATGCAGTACCCTCCTAATTAGAGTAACTCGCTAGACTGCAGATAGTGCACTCTGGATCCTCATCAAAAATGTTGCCGCTATATGAGAATGCTCTTGCTCTACATCCACCACATATGTCTCTGAACTTACAGAGACCACATCTGCCCTCGAGGTCTCGAGAGGACAGTCTTCTAACCGCTATAGAGCTAAGTATCTCTCGGAGACTACGTTCTCTAAGGGATCCTAAAGAGTAGGGCAGGTATGGACAGGGATACACGTCTCCACTAGGAGACACATAGATGTATGATCTTGCAGCAATACAGCCTAGTGCTCTTCCTCTAACAATCTTCTCATATATGTCTGGTCTCCTCATTTTCAGGAACGGCCAGAACTGTGGTATACATGTCGGCTTAACATTCAGTCTTCCTAGGCCATGCTCGACAGCTCTCAGACATAGCTCAAGGACGTCTCTCGGATCAAGTTTCAATTTCTCGTACATGCTGGACGCTCTGCCGACGGGAACCACATGAAAAATATGGAGATGATTAACGCCAAGCTTATCGCAGAAATCAACCATGTTCACTACATCATCTCTATTGAGCTTGCACAGAGTGAAGTTAACCTGAACAGACACGCCATGATCTCTGAACAACCTTATGGCACTCACAGCTCTCTCCCAGAGACCTCTCACGCCTCTAAAAGAGTCATGAATCTCAGGTCTCGTAGAGTCGAGACTGACTGCAACAAACTTTAGGCCAGACTCTACGAGTCTGCTAACAACGCCATCATCAGCTAAGAGCCCTGAGGTGGCTACTGCACATGTTAGACCTCTAGAAGATGCGTATCTAACCAGGTCATATATGTCTTTTCTCAGGAGAGGTTCTCCACCACTAAATATGAGTAACCTAGTTCCTATGTTAGAGATCTCGTCTATTATCTTAGCACAATCATCAAAACTAAGCTTGTCCTCTCCAACAGGGCTAGAGTTCCTGTAACAGTGCGGGCACTTGAGAACACATCTGTCAGTTACACCAAATGAGACTAATACGAACATGGAGACTCACGACACATGATCATGACACCTCGTTATATACGTTCTCGTGCTACAGCATCTCTAAGATGAGAAGGCGTGTTTATATTTAGGAACACGTCTCCAAACATCTCGACCATACGTTCAGCAGACACGTACACTATCCTCCTACAATAGCTAAGTATAGAACGGACTGGAACTGAGCTCCAGGTGCTAGGTGGGTTCTCTCTGAGTAGCCTCACAAGAACGCTAACACTGTATACTGCTGTTAGAGGCTCTAGATGGCCGTTTCTCCATATAGGAATAACACAGTCGACATAGTCTGTTACTAGAGAACATAGGTATTTTACAGGTTCTGACGTGAAGTACGGTAAGTCTACTGGACATGTTAGCACGTGAGTATACTTTATCTTTAAGATAAGTGCTGCCGTAATTATTCCTGAAAGTGGATGCCTTATTTTGAACATGTCTCTCAGAACTATGACTTTCTGATTCTCCATGTGTCTCAGTATGGGATAGTTATCTTTACATAGGATAAATACTCTATCAAACAGTGTGAGAAGACTCTTAACCCTGTGCTCAAGAAGCGATTTTCCTCGAAGGATTATGAGACACTTGTCGATGCCGAGTCTGCTACCTCTTCCTCCAGCAAGAACTATAGGAGCTATCCTAATCTGAGACACTTCCCGATACCTATATTACTTTCCTCTCTTATTACTCTTACGGAAGTGTCTGCCGATACTATAAGAAGCATAAAGTTTGGGACAGACGGTGTCAGAGGAGTAATAGATCGCGACTTCAATGAACTCGTAGTAGCATCAGTGGCATATGCGGCTCTCAGATACTTTAGGAGGAGAAGAGACATAGGACGTGTACTTGTAAGCTATGACACTCGAAGAAAATCAGACATCTACGCTCGAATAATAGTGGAGATATGTAAAAGATTGGGAGTAGAGACGAGTCTTGTACAGAGACCAACACCTACACCAGTCGTGTCTTGGAGCGTCAGAGAGTACAAGTATGACCTTGCCTTTCAGGTAACAGCGAGTCACAACCCTCCTGAGTACAATGGTCTCAAGGTCATAGATCATAATGGGTGCTCAATATCTGATGAGGATGCTGAGGGAATAATGAGGATCTTAACTGAGGAGAGCGACGAGATCTCCAAGTTTACGCAGACACTTCAGCCCTCTGCCACTCCAGACGTCGTGATAGATCCTAGGGACGCATATGTAGAGTATGTTGTCTCAAGTGTCCGTCCCCCCTCAAGAAAGCTGAGGATTCTCTTTGATCCTCTCTATGGGACCACTATAGGATATACTGATGAGGTTCTGAGGAGACTTGGTCATGACGTCAAGTGTATACATTACGAGTTTGACTCGACATTCGGAGGAGTTGAGCCTTGTCCAGAGGGGGAGAACTTGGAGGGTCTTCTTAAGCTCGTGAAAGAGTGGAACATGGATCTAGGGATCGCTCATGATGGTGATGGAGACAGGATAGGAGTAGTAACAGGTTCTGGGAGAGTTCTTACAGGTAATGAGGTCCTCATATTGTTCGTCTACGTCTACGCGCGAGAGAGACGTATCAGAGCTGTTGCTAGGACTGTCGCAACCACGAGCCTTGTCGATAAGATATGTGAGGATCTTGGTATAAGGGTGATTGAGACCCCGGTAGGGATCAAATACATCGCTGAGCTACTCATAAGAGGGGAGGCTGATCTTGGAGGAGAGGAGAGCGGGGGTGTCGCTTTTAGGTGGCATGTTCCTGAAAAGGATGGTATATATACTGCAGCACATATATGTGACATAGAGTCCAGAGAGGGTATAGAGAGGACTCTAGAGACAGTATACTCGAGATATGGAGCTCCCAGATTCAGAAAATTGAAACTGAAGGTAAGTTCCGATCCAAGAGAGCTGTTCTCTAGGTGTAAGGACGATATTGTGAGATCGCTAGAGCGATCAAGCATCTGTGGCAGAATAGTAACAATTGACGGAGTCAAGTGCTATGCCTCAGATGGATCCTGGGTGCTTGTACGGCCTAGCGGGACGGAGCCAGTAGTAAGGATATATGGTGAGGAGTATTCAGATACGAGTATTTTTGACAGTGTTGTGAAGATTGTTAAGGATCTTCTACAAGCTTGAGAGGTTAGGCATTTATTACAGATAAGATAACGTGAGAAACACCCATGCCGCGTGAGGTAGCTAGCCTCCGTAGAGTAGTTATCAGATGCCCCAAGTGTGGAGCAATAGTTAAGATAGATGAGATGCTGCAGCAGAACTCTCTAGCGCATACTTACATATTTTCCAGATACGTGATCGCCAGATGTCCAAGGTGTGGATACGTATTTGAACCAGTGACTGAAGAATACATATATGAGACGGAGAGGAATCTATCTGCTAGCAGGACTTATACTACTGGCGGTAATAGCAACAGCAGTATACTACGTAGTGATTACAGGAAAGAGCACACATAAGCTCATTGTTCAGGAACAAGGGAGCACTAGTAAATATAATAGTGGTAACATACTTATAATAGTGTACCCATATTTCAGGTGGGAAGAGTACCATGCAGTATATACAGCACTGAGAGATGCCGGATACAGACCATATGTGCTCTGCATGACCAACTCTACAACGATAGCGGGAGTAGACGAGGAGAACCATATTCACAGAGTAATCTGCGATCTACATATCCCACTAACAGAGATAGATTATGATAGATATATTGCGGCAGTCTTCATAGGGGGTCCAGGCCTCTACTGCATACTTGACTACGAGGCACATGATCTTGGGCTCGTCAGTCTTGATAATTGGTGCATAAAACTGTTAGGAGGTTACCTTCGCTCAAGTAAGAGACTGCTAGCTTATGGAGTCGAGATCGCTAAGAGCATGTATGAGAGAGATCGCGTCATCGCTGCCATATGTGTAGCACCTGTCATATTATGTATGGCACATGTGATAGATGGAAGAGAGTTCACGATGTTTAGATGTACTGTGACAAACAGACTCGTAGTTCACTATGGCTGTACTAGGCTCGTTAATAAACCTGTAGTCGTGTCAGGTAGACTAGTGACAGGAAGTGGTCCTCAAGCAGCTGAGGCCTTCGCGGAGACGCTTGTTAAGGTACTCAAGGGCGAGAAGTGAAGTGTTATTAAGGTTCCAAGTGCTATATAGTACTGTGGAGAGTAGCATAAGTGTTAGAGAGGATCTTAAAAGAGAGATCGTTCGAACCATCAGGATAGGGCTGGATCTTGTGAGAAGACTTCAGAACTTTGAACGTGAGACACGTTCTCTCCTGAATGCGTTGTCAGGAGGCTACGTGGAGCCTGGACCTTCAGGTTCTCTCACACGTGGTAAGATCTCTATTCTGCCGACCGGACGCAACTTCTACGCTGTCGATCCAAGATCGATACCTACTCGAGCAGCATGGGAGGTAGGAGTTAAATGTTGTAGGGAAGTGTTGAGAAAATACTATGAGAGACATGGAAGATATCCTGAGTCTATAGGTTTCGTGTTATGGAGCATAGATGCCTACAAGGCTGACGGTGAGGAGATCTCTGAGATACTGTATCTTCTTGGTGTTAGGCCTGTATGGGATTCATGCGATAATGTTGTGGATCTCGAGGTGATTCCTCTTGAGGAGCTTGGTAGGCCTAGGATCGACGTGACTGTCCGTATAAGCGGCATAGTTAGAGATACTCTACCCAACTATATACATCTGATAGATAAAGCTGTTGAGCTTGTAGCAAATCTTGATGAGCCTCCCGACAAGAACTTCATAAGAAAACACTATCTTGAGTTTGTTACCAAGCTTGGAGGGCTGTATGGTGGTGAGGGTAGGGAGCTTGCACTGTGTAGGGTCTTTGCAGAGCCTCCGGGAGCGTATGGTGCGGGGGTGAACTATGCCGTTGAAGCATCAGCATGGAGAGACTTGAAGGATCTTGGCAAGGTCTGGATGAGCTGGTCATGTTATGCATATACTAGGAAGTTCTTTGGAAGACCTGCACCTGAGGCACTGGTGCTGAACCTATCGAAAGTGGATGCAGTGGTCCGTAATAATCCATCGGACGAGCATGACATCTTTGGATGTTGCTGCTACTTTGCATATCATGGAGGATTCTACAGTGCTGTGAGAACATTGAAGAGAGATGTCGACATATATCAGGTCGATACTAGTGATATATCTAGGATAGCTGTGAGAGATATTGAGGAGGAGATTGAGAGAATTGCACGTTCAAAGATACTCAACGAGAGATGGATAGAGGAGATGAAGAAGCATGGTTATGCTGGTGCTAGTGAGTTTGCTCGTAAGATACTTCACGTATATGGATGGGCCTCAACAACTATGAAGGTTAAGGACTGG
Organism: Thermoproteota archaeon; assembly: GCA_013153275.1. Taxonomy (GTDB): domain Archaea; phylum Thermoproteota; class Thermoprotei; order Thermoproteales; family Thermocladiaceae; genus JAADER01. The sequence goes on along the minus strand of JAADER010000017.1, from coordinate 1,443 downwards.
ATTTTCGACGAGATAGCTGAGAAGTATGTACTGAATGACGATATGAGAAGATGGTTCCTGGAAAACAATAAGTACGCTCTCGAGGAGATAGCGAGAAGACTGGTCGAGGCAGCTGAGAGAGGATTATGGAGACCCTCTGAGGATGTCCTAGATAAGCTCAGGGAGGCTTACGCTGAGGTGGAGGCGTCACTAGAGGACGAAGTAAGCGAGGATGTACAGGGTGGCGAGATCGACGTAGTGGCTCCTGGAGACGACGAAAATTATGGTAGACTAGTATCAGATATAGAGAAGGCACTATCATTGTTAAAAAGTGAGAACGCTCCATAATAGTGGAGATGGAGGACAGGTTAAGGCTCGTACTTAGAGGTCTTGAAGAGGTCATAAGGAGAGAGGAGGTCGAGAAGAAGTTGAAAAAAGTGGAGCCTGAGTGCTACGTAGGTTACGAGCCTAGCGGTAGGATACATATTGGATGGCTTGTATGGATGCTTAAGCTTAGAGACATACAGAGAGCGGGAATACGCATAAAGATCCTCGAAGCAACAGTACATGCATGGATAAACGATAAGGGAAGCCTAGAGGAGATAGAGGAACATAAGTCAACTGTAAGAGCATTGTTAGAGAAGCTTGGCGTAGCCGCAACATATATAGATAGTCTAGACATAGTGTCAGACCCTGAATACATAAAGCTCCTACTCTACTCAGCAAAGAACACTTCTCTCGACAGACTGAGAAGATCTGTCGTGATACTGAGACGAAGAATAGAGGAGGTTGAGCAAGACTTCTCAAAGATACTTTACCCTCTCATGCAGGCTGTAGATGCGATATATCTTAAGGTCGATTTTGCTCTCGGAAGTATAGATCAGAAGCCGGCATTCATGATGTCTAGAGACCTTGCAGTCAAGATGGGTAGAGAACCTGTGACGATACTTTCAACACCGCTTATACCGGGTCTCAAAGCTCCACTGCTAGAAGACGTTGACTCGTATGACGACGTATTATCATATGCAAAGATGAGCTCCTCGAGACCGGACGATGCAATATTTCTAGACGATGACTATGAGACCATACGGAGAAAGATAATGACCTGCCCCTGCAAGCCTAGAGAGACCATACTGAATCCCATACTCAGCATAGTGAAGCACATACTTCTACCATATTATGAGAAACTGAACATCGAGACCAGGGAGGGTACTGTAACCATCAGTATAGATAACATGGATACTCTAGACGAGCTCTACAGGGAAGGCAAGATAGAGCCAGACATGCTGAAGAACATATGCGCAGAATATCTTACAGAGATGCTTAACAAGCTGAGAGAGTAATACTTATAAACTCAGTAACACTCCTACTCTTGCGCCTCGGGTGGCCCGGCCATAGTTGGGGTGGTTCACCCGGACTCATCAGAACCCGGAAGTGAAACACCCCAACGCCGACCGCAGTACT
>JAADER010000027.1 GCA_013153275.1 Thermoproteota archaeon | reverse complement strand
CTACTCCACATATGACATAACTGTGTACTACTGCTCTTATAAGCATAGTGCGGATTATCTTGATGGGTTATCAAGCGAACGATTTAAATACTAGTCACCATTGAAAGAAGTGCACTACTCCATCCTGTACATTCGCTTTATGGGGCAAACTCTGGGAGTCAAGGCCATGAGCACTGCCTGTCTAACAAGCTCACTACGCTCATATCTCCCGTTAGTGAGGAAACTTATGAAACCACCCTTCTCTCCTATGTTCTCTATACCCGTAATCTGAACTACAAGATCCTCAAGCTCAAGATCCTCACCATAGAGTCTACGGACAAAGTCTGGAGGAACCTCAAATGCTGGACTAAGGCCGACTGTGATGCGTAGCTGTCTATCACATATCACTGCGACGGTCACGTCAACTATCCTGTCTATGTAGGGTATATGCATGAGACCTGACTCCACGCCAACGTACTCGTCCCCGTCAATCTTCTCACGAGCCGAGAGAGCCCTGTTGAGCGCTCCTCTCACTGTCTCATCGAGCGAGCGTGGCTGTCTAGATACTCTGCTCTCAGCCTCCACTGGAACTATCTCGGTCTCTATGTTGAAGGTCTCGTATGCTCTCTTCACTCCCTCTATCTTTGAGGGATTTTTCGATCCCACAACTACACGTATCATATCTGCGCTAGAAGCTGCTCTCTTATCGAGTCAACATCTTTTAATATGTGCTGGACAACCTCTTTCAGAACCTCCACAGGATCTCTAGTCCTAGTCTTGAGCTTGAACTTCACGTTCTGTAGTAGTGGATGATCGACATCGTACATTGCAACCTCCACATCAGGATGATTTAGAAGATACTCCAGCAGGGGAGCAAACAGCGTGTGAGTATCTCCCTTAACTATGATCTCGAGATAATTCTGATCATACCTCACAATCTCAATGTTCAGCATCTAGAGACGTCTACACCGGAAATTTAAAACACCTACTCTCCCTCATCGTTCTCGTTCTCTCTAAACTCTATACCGCCAGCACCAAGTATCCTATCCCTAAGAGACTCAACAAGCTCCTCTTCCTCACTCTCTGACTCTCTCCTCAGTCTCCTCCTCTCCTCATCAAGTCTGGCGAGAACCTCAGGATTCTCGCGAAGCATGTTCAAGACCTCTCTAAGCTTCTCGAGACTCTCCTCGTAGCTACGTGAGAGAACTATGAGACTCCTCTCCTCACTCTCATACGTCCTAAGTATGTCAAACATGAGTAGGTCAGATATCGCGTCTTCAAGATCTCTATCCATGACCGTGGAATATATTGCGACTATCCTCTTAGCTTGCGGTGTTATATCCATATCCATCATCTCCTTATACAGAGAAGAGACATGCTCAACAAGTCTAACTATCTCTCTCAGAGACGCGTCAGTACGTACCCTACCATCTCTCAGAATCTCGACCTTATGTCCCTGAAACTCAAGTATCTTGAAGACAACGTCTAGCGGTATCGCTGCCTCGAGCCTAGCAGACTCAAGTATCACCCTCTGATCATATGTTGAGACTCCTCTCGTTCTTCTATACATCTCTCTCACAGTTTTTGCAAGCTTCCTCAGCTCGGTTACTGCTAGGTTGACCTCGAAGGGATCTCCGAGAAGAATTATCTCGACATTATTTCCCGATCTGGTCCTCGCATACATCTGGCTTACCTTTACCTTGCGTGTTGCTAGGTCAAGAAACTTGATTACCTCCTCACTGCTTCCGAAAGACAGCTTTATGGACTTGTAGTAGTGTCTCTGTCTGCTCATGATCTGATGCTCCTCTCAGTCTACTATAGGCGTCTTCCTCTTAAATATCTGACCACAAGATGGGCACTGAAGGACTCTCCCCCGTCTACGTAGCTCCACTCTACAGTATGGACACACCGCATATATCACTCCCAGGTTCTGCCCCTTCATCGATAACAGGAATGGAGGTCCCTTCACAGATATGACCCTTGCCCTCACTATGTCCCCTATCCCAACAACATCCTTAATACTCGTGTTAGGCGTAGGCTGATCAGAGGCTTGTACAACATGTAGAAGTCCCGTATACGCATGTTTGAGGATCTCGAGCCTTCCGTTATCTCTCTGTATGGCATATATCTTAACAACAGCAACCTTCTCGTTGAGCATTGCCACTACCTTACCTATGATGATATCTCCTTGAGAAGGTAGTTGCCTGCCCTTGATCGGTTGTACATGTATGTCATGAGTCTTCAGATCCCTTTTTACTACTCCAGTCACTGTAGCTCTGACGTTTCCTCTCTCATCGATATAGGTGTATGCTCCTGGTACAAACTCCTCAATTACACATAGCTCTTCTCCTGGAACTGCAATGTCGTTTTCAGACATCCCTATAGATTAGGGCTACCGGGCTTATAAGTCGCTCCTCGCGAAATTGAAAAATGGGAGGCGCAAGCTTAAGAACCCCCTACACAAGTAGACTGAGAAGAGGATCATGATAAACTGGGTAAAGTCACACCATCCAAGAAAGCAGAGGAAAGCATACTTCAACGCTCCACTACACAAGAGGCAGAAGTTCGTCACAGCACCACTATCGAAGGAGCTACAGAGACAGTACGGAGTAAAGAGGCTCCCCGTCAGGAAGGGGGACACCGTGCTCATAGTTAGAGGAGACTTCAAGGGAATAAAGGGAAAGGTCATAAAGGTTGATCTGAACCGCGTTAGAATCTATGTCGAGGGTGCAACGATAAAGAAGCCTAACGGCGAGGTCGTGTACTATCCTATACATCCCTCGAAGGTCGTGATAGTTGACCTAGACCTATCAGACGCGAGAAGGAAGGAGCTCATAGAGAGAAAGAGAAAGATGAGAGAGGAGTTCCTGAAGAAGCTACAGGAGGCAAAACAGAAGGCAAGAGAGGTCATAGTGATAGGTGGAGGAGAGGAGAAGAAGTAACGCCTATACTCCGCTCTCATAGGTCTCCCGTCTACGTAGGTACTCCTCGACGCTGTATACAGGTCTTGCAGGCACTCCAGCTACCACAGATCCAGGTGGAACGTCTCTAGTAACTACTGCTCCTGCAGCTACAACAGAGTTCTCTCCTATCTCTACTCCTGGAAGTATTATTGCTCCAGCACCGATGATAGCTCCCCTACATATATGTGGTCCAGTTATCTTTTTGCTAGGTGGATATTTGTCGTTAGTAAATACTGCGCATGGTCCTATGAAGACGTTGTCCTCTATAACTGTTCCTCTAGGTATGTATACGTTGCTCTGTATGGAGACTTGTGAGCCTATCCTGATATCGGCATCAAGTATCGATCCGCTCCCGATCCTGCTTCTGCTCCCAATCTTGACGTTCTCTCGAACCACGACACCGTGCCCGAGCTCCACGTCGTCCTCTATAGTCGAATCCTCATATATGATGCATCCAGAACGTATAATAACTCTAGAACCTATCCTCGAGCCCGAGCTTAGACCATCAAGCAGCTCCTCGAGGCTCGTCGAGCTGTTGAGGCTCAGAATGTTTATAAGTTTTGATCTTCTAGGAACTCCTATGATAACATTACTCATTACTAGAGTACCATCACCAATATATGTCTCACCAAGCACTATCACAGATACTGACGAGATATTTCGAGTCTTTATAACTGCTCTTCGAGATATGTAGCTCACGTCTAACCTTATAAGGAGGCTCTCTTAAATATGTGATACCTGTGGTAAAGCTTGATAGCAGGACCTTGAGAACAGTAGTGAAGGCTCTACACAGAGGGGACCTAAGATGCGTAGTAGGTCCAGAAATTGGTGAGGATGCTGCAGTGATAGATATCAGAGGCTTGAAGAACCTGGCAATACACTCCGACCCGATCACAGGAGCAGAGTCGATGATTGGAACGCTCTCTGTGATAGTACCCTCGAACGATGTAGCATGCGAGGGTGCTGAGCCAAGATGGCTGTCAGTATGCATGATGCTTCCAGAGAACTATCCTGAAGATAGGATACTTGACATATGTAGACAGATCAGAGAAGCTTGTGATAGATATGGTATAGATGTGATAGGAGGGCACACAGAATACGCACCATCTCTCTCCCGTCCCATCATTGTGTCTACATGTATGGGACCGTGTGTTAAGCCTCTGAGCAAGAGGCGCATATCTGAGGGTGATCTGATAGTTCTTGCAAGAAGTCCTGGTATAGAGGCGTCCATAATAATCATTACGGATCTTCGAGATAGGCTTGGGGATATTGACGAGAACGTTATTAGAAGAGTCAGAGAGTACATTAACGATCTCTCTGTCATAGATCTAGCACGTGCGGTGAGAGTCTATGCAGTAGCAATGCATGACCCCACCGAGGGAGGTATCATGCAGGCGCTCTATGAGCTTGCTAAGGCAAGTATGAGAGATGTTGAGATGTGGTTATCAGAGGTGAGGGTTAGGTACGAGATTGCTGAAGTATGTAGGAGAGTGGGAGTAGACCCTCTTAGAGCGCTCAGCTCTGGATCGCTCCTAGTGGTCGTTGATAAGGGAGAGGTGGAGCATGTGTTAGACATATTGAGGAGAATGACGGGTGGCGAAGCTGCTGTGATAGGTATGGTTCGTGCTCTCTCTCAGGATCCCAGCCTCTACGTGCTTGACAGGAAGGGAGGAGACGTCATATGTAGAGTATGTGAGGACGTTCCTGACCAGATTATGAGTATTCTCTGAGTAACATCTATTTAAGTAGGATCAGCACAGTGTATAGGGATATGTCGTCAATTGAGATGCTTGAGGAGATTCTTAGAGGCATGTCTAACATGAACATGACTCTTCAAGAGCTTGGTAAGAGCATTCAGGAGCTGAAAGAGCAGGTCCAGAATCTTCAGGAGGAGGTTAAGAAGCTGTCCTCACAGGTCACGGCTGAGAGAGGCAGAGACAGGACTGTTGAGGTCGTTGTATTTCTGAGGTCTCTATCGACCTCAATAAGCAGGCTTGAGACTAGCCTGATAGCGCATAGAGAGTTTCTGACATCCATTAGGGACTCTATAGCTAACTTAATGAACAACCTATCCACCTATGCCGCAGATATTAAAGATGTGAAGACCCTGTTGACAGTGTATTTGAAAGATGTTGAAGAGAAGGTGGAGTCTGCTCTCTCTGAGCTGTCTAGATATAGGGAGGACATGCTTATGCTTCTAGAGGACATAAAGCTCGAGCTCAGGAAGCTCAGGGAGACTTTTGATTCTCTTAAAGATGTTCTAATGAAGTTAGTTACACGTGAGAACGTTTGAACAAAAGTATTATATACCTCATAATACAGATGTAGCTGAGAATGTCATTTTTTAGAGGGTCAAGAAAGATAGACCTAGAGACAGCTATTAGCACTCTACTTCATCGTCTTGACGAGATTGCTAACGCGATAAACACCAACGTTGGCGCGCTATCCGACCTCGCTAACAGGCTCTCACTAATACAGAAGTATACGGAATCTCTTATAGAGGCATCACGTAGGAGCGACAAGACTCTCCAAGACCTTGTTAGGTTAGTAAATGACATGGTTAGGGACCTAGAGAGCAGGGTTGTATCTGTTGCACAGCTGTTAGATGGGTTCAAGCAGACTATAGATAGTCTCATAGGAATGTTCAGGGATGCGCTATCTAAGCTTACGGAGGCATATAACTCTCTCAGCTCTGTGTCTAGAGAGATCTCTCAGAGTTTTGAGGGAATAAAGACAAGTATAGACTCACTATCATCGACACTGTCCCAGCTTGATGAGAAGCTTCGAGAGACCTTCACCAGGATGGAGGGAGTCTCTGAGCATGTTATAAAGATAAGTTCCATATCTGAAGCATTGAAACAGACTTTAGACGAGATACTTCAGAGATATTCGGAGTTTGAGAATAAGATACGTCAGATAACAGAGAAGGAGACAGAGCTGAGGCTCAGAGCTGAAGAGCTCGAGAAGGAGAGGCTGAGGCTGGAGGAGGATAAGAGGAGGCTGGAGGATCTGGAGAGAAAGCTGTCGGAGGCCTGGCCTGTCCTGTCAGAGCTGAGGAACCTCGCTTCACAGCTTTCAACTACTATCACGAGATTTGACGAGCTCTTGACGACGTTGTTAGAGAAGGAGAAGGAGCTGTCGGAGAAGGAGAGCAAGCTACGTGAGTGGGAGGCAAACCTGAAGGCGCTTGAGAGGAGGCTGGAGATAGAGGCTGCGAGGCTAGAGACGGATAGTGCACGTGTACGTGAGATGCTTAAGAGAGAGGGCGAGATTAAGGCCAAGTATGAGGAGCTTCTAAAGAAGGAGAGGGAGCTCGCTGAGAAGGAGCTGGAGCTGCTTAGAAAAGAGGAGGAGCTTAGGATGATGGAGCAGAAGCTCGAGGCAAAGAGGCAGGAGATAGAGAAGCTTGAGGAGGAGCTGAGAAAGAAGGAAGAGGAATTGAAGAAACTGGACCAGGAGATAAGCATGAGAAGGAGAGAACTGTTCGAGAAGATAGAACCACTAATGACGAAACTCGTAGAGGAAGAGAGAAGACTAGTAGAATGGGAGAGAAAGCTACTAGAAAAAGAGCGAGAACTAATAAACTACCAGAGAGCACTAGTCGTAAGAGAGAGCGCACTAATAGAGCTAAGAGACAAGCTGATGCAGGAGAAACAGGAAATAGAGAGACTGAAGAAATACATAGAGGAACTAGAAAGAGAGAGGGACGAGCTCAGAAGAAAGCTAGAAGAACTAACCAAGACCTAGAAAGACGAAAAACTAAAAACACAACTCACAAAATAGGAAAACGAGAGTGCCACTAAGAGTAGAGGATAGGGTAATTATCCGTGATCCACAGATAGAGAGCATTTACAGAGCAGAGATCTTCGACCGCTACATAATCATCCAGTACAGGCCCGAGACGCTCATCATAGTCGATAAGACCAATGGGCAGGTGCTGAAGGTAATACACAGCAAAGACCTAGTAGGAGAGTATAGTGTCCTACATTTTACGTTTACATGTGATTATACCTCAGTTAAAATAATATGTAGCATACTGGAGCTCGGTACTGAAGGCCCTAGAGAGGTCGTTAAGATATTTAGCATGAATCACGACCTTAACATTAGAGGACATTCGATAATTAAGTCCGACGAGTCTCTCTCACCTTTGGAATGTTGTTCTAGGGACGATATCGTATACTTAGCTGAAAAAGCTACGGCTGATAGGCTTCCTCGACTGTACGTAGTTTCTCATGGGTCCTATAGAAGATATCTAATGGGGGCAGGAGAGATACAGTATAAATCTCTAAAGAAAGCTAAATTTACGTTTCTTATAAACAATATGGCTATTAACCCATTAACTAATGAAATCTGGATAAGTCTTGAAATATTTCTAGACATTAAGAGATCACTTTTTAAAGACAGAGAGAGCTTACGTAAACGCTTTCTATATATCGTAGATCCAGATGCTTGTAGATATCGTACTATAGAGGCAGAGAGTTCTGAATCCATTATTGGCTTTGATGGTGAGGGTAACGCGTATACTATAGGGAGGCATATTATAGGCCCAAACATATGGGTTGTCAGTAAGTATGATAGAAAGGGATCTCTTTTAAAGCAAGTCCAAGTCTTTAACTGTCCTCAAGCAGCTCTTCTAAATAATATGATATATGTGATCTGTAAAGATAATAATTCTCTTTTAACCTTTAATAGTGATCTCAAACTAGTAAAAAAGGATAACATTAGTATCGATGTAGGAAGCCTAAAAGATCTTAAGTTGCTTAGTGATGGTGAGGCTCTATATTTGCTGGGCGTCAGACCGGGCGGTGAGCTGCGGCTGTATGTTATTAGAGAAGAGGAGTCTGTAAAACCTACAGAGGCTCAGCGTCCAGTTACTGCTGTTAGTGGCTCTGTAAGGGAAGTCGAGTTGAATGTGGTGGATCATAAGCCTAGGGATGCTGGCAGAGGTGTCGTGAGAGTTCCATATAGGTACATTAAAGCTCTAGGTGTTGAGCCTGGTGATTATGTTGAGATTGTTGGTAATAGGAAGGTTGCTTATGCTCAGGTTTGGCCTGCTTATGCTGATGATGAG
>JAADER010000068.1 GCA_013153275.1 Thermoproteota archaeon | reverse complement strand
AGCCGGGGTGGCCGAGCCAGGCCCAAGGCGCGGGCCTGCTAAGCCCGTCCCCGTACAGGGGGCGTGGGTTCAAATCCCACCCCCGGCGCCAGAACAATCACTAAAGTTCTCATATGCTCTTACAAGTCTCAACACTTACACCGTTCTACTGGCCAGATCTCAACGATGTAGTTAATTGTAGTTAGTAATTATTGCTAGAGGAGGTCTTGTCAGTTAGGATACCCTTCCTCATCTTTCTGGTGTGCCGGATTCTCATCATTTCTCTGCTCTTTCTCTAGTACTCCTATTGTTACTCTCTCTTTATCTTCTTTTCCTGTTGTTCTGAACTCCCTTTCTATCTTGTCTAATGTCTTCTCTATGCTTTCTTCTGCTTCTTCTCCGAGAACGTATGTTTTCAATTCTTTCTGCGTGAGTATCTCCTCAAATGCCTCCTCGAGCTCTAGCTCTTTGAGTTCTATTCCTTCTGTTATATATCTGAGTGCCTCCTCTATATCTATCTCTATGTCGTACTCTTTTCTGAAGAATGTCGTTATGTTTTCTAAGTCTCTTCGCAGGAGCTCTATCGCGTTCTTGTAGTCTCTAGGTACCCACTGTGGCCAGTCTATGATGTATGGTCTCTCGCTTTCTATCTCTATAAGCACGTTGAACTCGCTCAGATCTCCGTGTACTATTCCTACATCTCTAAACGTTACTGCTACATCGTCAAGTATTGATCCCAGAACTTCCTCGGGATTTTCAAGTCCTGTCTTTATTTCCGAAAGCTTTAATCCGTCTATGTACTCCATCACGACTGCATGTCTGTTGACTGCTACTGGTCTAGGAACCGTTACCTCTGCGTTGAACGTCATAACTAGGGCCTTATACTCCATATGTGCTGAGAGTCTGGACTCGTAGAGCCATGTTATGTGTCTTCTCTCTCCTACCCAGATTCTGAACTTTCTAGTCTGTCTAAAGCTTGTTCTGCCTAATCTGTGGAACTTTATCACTAGCTTGTTACCTGCCGGATCCTCTGCAACGTAGACGTCACTCTCCTTGCCTACTCCAAGTGGGGTTGGAGAGATCCTCTCTATGATACCTTTCTTCGATAATGTATGTAGTGCGAGAGCGTCGTATCCAGTGTACGTGAGTCTATAGCCTGTGTAGCTTCCTCTCCATCTTAGTACCATGCCGAGAGCATTGAGCTTTCTCAGGCTCTTTGAGACGAGCTCCCACGACCTGTTGCTCCACTTGACTATGACCTCTATTGGTACCCACTCATATTTTCTGTGTGCTACCTCAATTACTCTGAGTATTCTTAGATCCAGCTTTGTGAGCTCGTTGTATGCTGCAACGAGGCTCTTGACACTCAAGTCAACACCTGACTATTACTATCTTGAATGGTCTAAATAAACCTATGCTATCTGTTCTTAGAAGAATGCGTCGAGTCTTGCCTTCTTTCTCTTTGCTAGGGCCTTCTTCAATCTTTCAATTCCTCTGAGAACCCTGTCCCTGCTGAAATCATGCTCGCCACAGAGGAACTCGACTATTCCCCTCTCATCGGGATCTCTGAACTCTATACTGTACTCATCCGTGACGGGAGGATTAAGAAAGTACTGCTTTATCTTCAGAGGATCAACAGGCCACTGAACGTTCTTCAGAACCGTGTTAAGCATCTTCTCTAGACTTCCGAACTCGTGTATCAGTTTCAGAGCTCTCTGAGGCCCTATTCCGGGGACTCCATCAGGATTATAGTCCGTGCCTAGCAGAATAGCCAGGTCTATAAGCTGTGCCCTATCCTTCAATTTCAGAGCCTTCAACACAGCCTCAAGCTCTATGATCTCCGGCTTAACCTCAACATACTCTTCCTTTCCAGGAAGCTTCCTCCTCCCCGTTATCGCGAGGTTCCTCACCAGACGTGGAGACCCGAACAGGAGAGCATCATAGTCCTGACTTCCTGCAGCCCAGGTGTCTCCCTTCTTAGTCATATGCGCTGCCTGTGCCTCACCTTCAGCTGGAGCTTGAACCCAGGGAACGCCCATGAGGGTCAGAAGACGTTTAGCATCCTCAACCATCTCGTTCGTTAAGAAGAGGGCTCTCTTCGCATATTTTCTAGCCTCCTCTCTGTCGCCACGCTCTAGAGCTCTCAGCCACTTCTCCAGAGCCTCCTCTCTATGCTTCTTTCTCCTAGCTATCTCCATGAGCTTCATCTCTGGAGTCTTGCCGTCGAAGACATATACTGGCCATATCTCCTCTTCTAGAAAGTTTATCGTCCTATAGAAGAGACCGCTAAGGTGACTTGTTATTCTTCCCTTAGAATCCATCAGTGGTGTACCATCTTGTTGTCTTATGGATGCTAGGAACTGATATAAGGCATTGTACGCATCTATAGCTATAGTCCTCCCGCTCAGCTGTTTCAACTCTACCTGCTTCCTCACCTCCGGAGGAATGAGCTTGCCCAGCTCAGTAACACCCATAAAGACTCCACACTATACTGAACCTGCGAGACTTATAAACATGAAAACGAGAATAACCACAGCCACAATGCTGGGAGAGTACCCTCTCGTGAGACCGAGAAGATTGAGGAAAAATGAACTTATAAGAGACCTAGTGGCAGAGACTGAGATAAACGTTAGAAAGCTGATAATGCCCATATTCGTAAAGGAGAACATAGACAGACCCGAGGAGATAGAGTCCATGCCTGGACAGTTCAGGTGGCCGCTCAACGATGATCTGCTGAGATTCGTCGAGGACTGCTACGAGAAAGGTCTGAGAAACTTCATCATATTTGGCATACCCAGCAGAAAGGACCCCATTGGAAGCGAGGCCTTCTCTCGTGACGGGATAGTGCAGAGATGTGTGAGAGCTCTCAGAGAGACCTTCGGAGAGAAGATCCTGATCATAACTGACCTGTGCCTGTGCCAGTATACTGATCACGGTCACTGTGGTATAGTCAAGATCGGTAGGAGAGGACCATATGTAGATAATGATGACACTCTTAAGATATATGCGAAGATTGCTGTAGCACAGGCCGAGGCTGGAGCAGACATAGTAGCACCATCAGGAATGATGGACGGACAGGTCAGAGCCATAAGAGAGGCACTAGACAGAGAAGGATACAGCGACGTCCTCATAATGTCCTACAGCGTCAAGTACGCTAGTAGCTTCTACGGTCCCTTCAGAGAGGCAGCATACAGCTCCCCCAGATTTGGTGACCGGAGAACATATCAGATGGACCCTAGAAACACGTACGAGGCTCTAAAAGAGGTGGAGCTGGATCTGAGAGAGGGTGCTGACATAGTGATGGTGAAGCCCGCTCTAGCATATCTGGACGTGATAAGGCTAGTCAAGACATACTATCCACAGGTTCCTCTTGCCGCTTATAATGTGTCGGGAGAGTACTCAATGGTGAAGGCAGCAGCAAGAATGGGATGGATAGACGAGAAAATGGTAACTATAGAGATACTCACAGCAATATTTAGAGCGGGGGCAGACATGGTCATAACATACCATGCTCGAGAGGCTGCAGAACTTCTACATTAACGAAAGGCTCATATATATAGGACTAGTAAACGTTGAGGAACGTAATGAGAGAACGTCTGATAACCATACTAGCAACGATAGCCGTGATAGCTGTAGGCATCTTATCAGCAACGTGCTCAGCCTACCTTCTACATGCTAGATCAGTAATTGTCCATGCATTAGCAGTAAGCGGCACACAGGGCGAAGTTCTAAACATAGAGGTAACAATGATATATCCAGGAGACGGGCTTGTATATATAGCAGCACTTCCACTGCCAGCCTACGGTCCTGGAGGGCAGGGACAGATGTTCATAGCATCATCACAGCTCGCGTTCTACATTGCCAGCATGCTAGCCTGGAAGTCACCGTTCAACTACTCGTTCCTAGTAAGAGTTACAGGGAACGTAGTAGAGGTCGGAGGACCATCCGCAAGCGCATACATAACCTCCGCAATGTTTGCACTACTAACAAACAACAGCCTAAGAGATTACGTAACGATGACGGGAATGATACTTCCAGGAGGGCTGGTAGGACCTGTAGGAGACGTGCCGATAAAGGTGAGAGCAGCAGCTAGCGCAGGGTTCAAGATAGTTCTGGTTCCTCTGCTGAACTATATAATGCTTCCACCTGAGAATTATGGTATAAAAGTGATACCTGTAATAGATGTTGCACAAGCGATAAGGTACCTAGTCGGTGTGGACCTAGTGAACAGCAGCCTAACACTCGGAGAGATATATAGCCTGAGCAGAAACGTCACAGACACGTTAAGATACATCTACGAGACCATAAGACAGGTATATGATAATCTAGATCTGACAAAGCTAAAGCTTAGACAGGCAGACCAGGTATACAAGCTGTATAAGAGAGCTGAGAGAGAGGCGTCTCTAGGGAACTACTACACAGCAGCATCATTAATATATCAGGCAATAGTCAAGTACTACGAGTTCCTATACAAGGACACCTATAACAGCAAGGTCCTGACAATAGGTGTTGAGGAAGCAATGTCATACTTTGACAACATAGCAAGCACATTGAAGAACGATATTAGAAACATAATGGCTAGACTCAGCAAGGAGAAGCCGACAATCTATACTATAGATCTCTTGATAGGAATATACGAGAGAATATACGAGGCGAAGAACCTGCTAAGCCAGTACTATACTTACCGTACCTCAGGTACCATAGCTGAAGCTCTCTCAGCACTAGCACTAGCTAAAGCTAGAGTACTATCACTCTACACATGGCTAGAGGTCCTCAAATATGTAGAGAACAGGTACCCAAGCAAGCCGATAAGCGAGAAGGCACTAGAGAGAGCTGCCAACATATATATACAGTACTGTAAAGCACTGATAGGATACAGCCAGCTGATAAAGATAGTTGGAATAAGCTCGAACCTCGAAGCAATAGTATCGAGACTAGTACAGCTATATGAGAATCATAAGTACGTAGAGGCACTAGGAACAAGCTTCTACTACCTCTCAGAGATAACGTCATCTCTCACACTAGGATTCCTAAGATACGCAATCTCTCAGTCAAGCTACAAGCCTAGCCAGATAATGGAGACCCTGCTTAGTGGAGCTGACGATCTGAAGTACTTTGCTCTAACAAGCACGTATAGGCTGGTCCAGAGAGGACTGTTACCGATATACTCTATAATGTATATACAGTTCGGAGAGTACTATCTAAATAATGTGAACACATCAAACATGTCGTCCTTTATCGACAATATAACAATGGTATATAACAACTTCCTGCTAGCACAGCTTCACGATGACATAATAGAGTTCCTGTACCTGGCAGGACATGGAAACACCACTATAACGTTCATACCAGCAAAGACAGGACAGAAGACACAGCCTACAACGCCCATAGCCCCAGCATATACATCATCTATAGAGGTCAGTATACCGATAATAGCGCTAAGCATCATAATATTCTTGGCAGGTATACTGCTAGTCGTAGTGTTCATACTGCTCGAGAAGAGGTCCTCATAAAAACATGAGGACACCACTAGTAGACGTTCACGCTCATCTAGCTAGACCGGAAGTCTTTAATAGAGCTCGAGAGCTCATAAGAGATGCCGTAGAGAACAATGTCAGAATAATAGTTGTATCTGTACAGAACGAGAACGAGCTTAAGAATGGACTCATACTACGTAGAGAACATAGCTCCATCATATATCTGTCCCTAGGCCAGGAGCTCTCAGACTTTACCATACATACATATGAGAAGTTCTCAAAAATAATACCGAAGCTCGTATCAAGTAGAGACGTGGTAGCTATAGGCGAGATAGGGCTCGACTACTCTAAGGTAAGAGATAACATACTTCGAAACATTGCGCGCGCAATATTTGAGAAGTGGGTAGAGCTTGCAGAAAAGCTCAACCTACCTGTGATAGTTCACTCTCACAAGGCTTACAGCGACGTTCTATCAATACTTGAGAAGTACAGTATCAAGAAGGCGATACTTCACGCATATAGTGGTGGCATAGAGCTTGCCAGGAAAGCTGTAGACATGGGTTTCTACTTCTCGATACCTCCAAGTGTGATGCATTCTAAACAGAAGCAGAGGCTTGTACAGACTGTGCCTCTAGAACACATGCTATTGGAGAGTGACACACCTGAACTTGGACCCGTGTTTGGTCAGGAGAGCAAGCCTTCTCATGTGAGGATTGTTGCTGAGAAGATAGCTGAGATTAAGGGTATCGACGCTGAGGATGTTGCCTATGTTACTACTAGAAATTTTGAGATACTCTTCAACCTGAGAGTTATGGATTAGACTTCCTCTGGACCTCCCCACTCTGTCTCATATCTCGGGCTTAGTCCTCTCTTTCTTAGAGCCTTCTTCAGCTTCTTGTGAACTCTTATGACGTTTCTTACCAGCAGGTGAAGTGCGTCTCTGACAGCCTTTATTGGGTCCCAGTCTGTGACCGTGACTACGTACTCGTCGTAGGGGTCTTTCAGTTTTATATGTACGGAGTACTTGCACCTCTTCTCAATGTTCTCCATCTCTTCTGTACATTCATAAACTTTGACAGTCATCTTTATGTCTATTATGTTCGTGAGTCTGTTAAGCTTGCCATAGTAGTGCGACACTATCTTCTCTAGAAGCTTCCACTTGTCCTCAGGAAGCTCGAGCTCTATCTTTGCAGGTATCGGAATGATGACCTTCTCGCCCTGTAGGTACCTCCTTATGATGTCGAGTCCAGAGAACACTCCATATATCTGATTACCCCTCATCACAGGAAGACCAGATATTCCTCTCTCTATAAGCCTACGCAGTACAGCGCTTACGTCCTCGTTCTCCTGAGCCGTGACCACAGGATACGTCATTATCGCTTTGACAGGAGCTGCAAGGATCTCATCCTCAGATCCAGCTACCTCTCCAAGGGTCTGTCTTTCAGGTATTGACGCATAGTAGAGCCTCTCTATTATGTCTCTCATCGTCACTATTCCTACAAGCTTCCCCTCATCTAGCACGGGCATCCTAGATATTCCCCTCCTAAGCATCTCCCACTTCACCTTTGCTACAGGATCGTTCACGTTAGCTGTGACAGCTGGCGTGCTAGCATAGTCCTTGACTGGTCCTGGCTTCACGTAGCCTTCATCTACGAGATACTTTGCGAATGGCTCTCTCCTTATTATGCCTATGACCTTGTTATCCTTGTCGACTACTGGCAGGTTCTTCATTCTGAGTGTGTAGAACCTGTATGCTACTATCTTTATGTCGGTATCTGGCGTCACCTTATGTGCTCCACTCATCACAGCCTTCACCTTCGACAGCGGGCTGACTCTACGCTCTAGCAAGTCTTTATATGTCACGGTGCCTATAAGTCTACCATGATCGTCTACTACAGGAATCGTGGACACGTTGTACTCCTTGGCAAGCTCTATGACCTTGCTTATCCTCTCCTTAGGCGTTACAGTAGGAAACTCGGTCTCTATTAGCTCCTCCGGTAGCACGAGTACTATATGATGCAAAGATAATATTTTAGTGTTTGGTCATGTTCTAAAACTGTAATACCATGAGAGAGCTATTTAAGGGCCTTCTCCCAGTACTACACAATGTAACTAGCGTTCATAGAGTACTCGAATTTGTACGATTATGCATATCATTCAACTGTACCACCATAATCATAACAAGACCAACAGGAGCAGCAGCACAGCAAGGTTTACCAGAAGCATTCAAGATAGCTCTAAAGGAGGGAGCAAACATCATAGTGCTCTCAGAGCTCAGAGACATTCAGGAAACAATGAACATAGATAAGATATATCTACTCACATCCGAAGAAGAGGGAGAAGATCTCGAGAAAGCAGTATCAGATACAGCGGGATCGCTTAGAAACGGTAGAAAAGTAGCTGTTGCTGCACAGGGACAAGATCTACCGTTCCTACCTCGGGAGAGACAGCTAGGAACCTGTGTAAAGATACTCAACAAGAAGGCACCATCAACATCACTATGCACCATATTTCTATGGGAGCTTTCCAGAAAGCTCGCGCAGGACAGAGTTGATCCTATCACACAGAGCCGATAACACCTCTAGAGCGGTCTTCGGGTCATGGCCTCTACGTAGTGTCGACATGTATCGAGGATTTATCCCTGATATAACGATGTCCTCGTTAACATATAGTGCAAACGTGTCAAGGTCCTCTCTAGGGTACAGAAGTAAGTGTCCATGTATCCAAAAGTACTCTAAACCACGTGGATCAACTCTCCTGACAACATCATGAGTGAACTTCACATCAGCTATGTCACAGACTCTCGCCCTGGTGCTTCCACTTATCCTGCTCGGGAAGTTCACGGACACTACAGCTATAGGATCGAGCCTTCCTCTTCTCTCTAGAACGAAACGCACAGTCTCCTCTATGATCTTTGTCAGATACGGATCGTTAGGATTGAAGCTCGACTTAAGATACATCGAGAATGCAATTCCAGGAACATTTTTAGCTATCGAAGCATATATACAGGAACAGACAGTACCAGATGCGAGAAGAGCTTGAAGACCAGTATTATCGCCCATATTTACACC
>JAADER010000045.1 GCA_013153275.1 Thermoproteota archaeon | reverse complement strand
TTCCTTATTCTCTCTCCTTCGTAGGACATGCTTACGTCTACTGGAATGTCGTCAAACTTTGTCTGTCTCTTTACTGTTAATTCGTCTTTGAATACTCTCACTTGAGCCATTAACAGTCGTGATTAGTTGTGTGTAGAGTAGTAAAAGATTTTCTGCAATTGTTAATTATAGATTCGAATCTGACATAGAGATATGTAGTAATCTTCCAGGTATCTAATTATTACATCACTAGTTACTCACATGTTAAGGAGAATGCGTTACAAGTATTTATACTTTTACAATTATAGATAACCAATAATAATTATCATGTAGTAAGTAAGAACGCTTAATATACTACTTCTTTGACGAGAGCTGCCTATACACCCTCTCTGATATCGTGAGATCAGTACTCACGTACTCCCATGGCTTCCAGCCAACCTTCTCAAGATGCTTCATCAGCTCCTCCCTATACGTTATAGGTATGTCAGCCTCCGTTCTAACGTAGTAGTGCACATCAGGAGGCAATGTTCCATAGAACTTCTTATACAGGTCTATGTAGTGTGACAGCTTTATAGCTCTGCCCTTCGAGGTATCTCCGGGCCTGATACATAGCTTTATAGCCATTATCAGACACTCCTCAGGTGTCTTTGCAAGATACAGCAGATGCTGAGGAGCTGGTCCTGCATATACTTGCTTACCTGTCTTCATATCTATTCCAACAAACTTCTCAGGTTCTACCCCTTCCAGAAGTATCCCAAGCTTTCCGCACTGAGGTCCAACTATGATTGGTACTCCGAGCCTCAGGAAGCCGACAGCTATTGATAATATCTTATGTGTAGCAGCTCCCCATCCTATTCCGCATGCTCCTACTCTGTTCAGTATGTAGTCCGCAATCTCCTCGTAATTTCCTTTTATTTTCCTTCCAGCAAATATGTTCGCTACCCTTATAGCTATTCCAGAGACCTCTGACAGAGCTGTACATGGTCCAACATTCACTATACATCCTCTACCTAGCTCTCCATACTCTTCGTATAATGTTGATCCTTCTTCAGACTTGTATTTTCCTAGAAGCTCAACGACACATCCTGACGCTAGAACTATGAAGCCTCTCTTAGCAAGCTCCTCAACGATCTTTGCAATGTCTCGAATGTGCTCTCCCATGTTTGGACAGCCTACAAAAGCTATGACTCCAGGAATCTCTCCGAGAACTATTGGAGCACCTATGGACCTGATTATCTGGTCTGTCAAGGGTGGTGCTCTTGTGTTTACTCCTATCTCTATTCCCGATAGGTGTCTTGCTAGTATGGTCATTATCTCTATTTTTTGAGGACAGACCTCCTCACATCTTCCACACCATACACATCTAGATGCTATGTCACCTATCTCGCTGCTATCTCCCTTTTTCAACTTATCTATTGCTGATGATATGTTAAACCTGTATGGACAAGCATCTACGCATTTACCACATAGGTCACATTTTTCAACTAGTGAGTCTATACTTACGTCGAGCTTTCTAGACGTATTTACAGCTCTTCTACCGTGCACTCTTATAGCAGTCATTATAGAGAGTCTTGCGGCCTTAGAGTAATCTAGACAGGTGCATCCTCCACTCTTGGTGATCTGCTCAACGTTTGTATCTTCGATTGGAGGAAGTAGAAATGTTGTAGAGTCCGTTACTGATATTATTATGCTACCGCTTTTTGAGGCTTCTTTTACTATGTTTGCGCTAACACATGTGTCATCTATTATGACCACGTCTGGATATCCGAGCCTGAGAAGAGGCACTGCATAGAGTGGCGGGCCTATGTACTGTACTCCTGGTATGTTCACAACATTGCATGATGCTGCTAATATGTCTACAACTTCTCCAGGCTCTCCTAGGTCCATCTTTTTGAGAACGTTTCTGAGCTCTAGAAGTGGTATACATGACTCGCCGATGTATAGTATTGTAGGTTTCTCGGGAACGTTGATCTCGTATCTGAACTTCCTGAACTCGGGAGCCATCTCTATACCGTATCTTTTTAGTATCATTAGCTCTAGAGTGTCGGTTATCTCGCATGCTATATGTGAGAGCATTCCTGTATGTAACATTCTTGATGCTAGGTCGAGAGGGTGAAATTCTCTGAATACTGTTACGCTGTCTAGCGTCTTTATGTCCTGTCCTGATATGTAGTCGAGCACCTTCTCGAGATCTTTCAATTTCTTTGGAATCAGCCCCGTTATGAGAGACACGTTAGGCATCGGTATGGTTATCTCTGGACTTATGCTGATCTCCGTCTCAGGCTCATACATCCTTCTAGCAAGCTTATACATCTTTCTTGCCCGATTCACGAGATGTCCAAGTCCGAGAGCTACTGCAAGGGTGAGTATTCTCACGTGGTTACCAACTGCATCTATTCCACATGTTCCACTCATCTTCGTTAGGTCGCATGGCCCGAACGTGCATAGTGCACACTGTACGAATCCTGGAACTATCTTGGGAGCATATCGTGAGACCAGGAGCACATCCCAGAGCCTCAGATCAAGAACATCTGGAGGACTCCACTTCTCAGACTCCTCAACAACCTCTCCTATAGTGACCTCGAGACCTCTTACAGTCACAGAGCCCTGAGAAGCCTCGTCAATCTTGACCTTAACACCACTCGTCATATGAACATCCCCTACGCTCTCTGCGGTCTCTATGCACTGTTTTTAGAGGAGTATACTTCTTATCTAGGTGATGCACAGAGCAATGTGTCTATGAGCTTCTTATGTTTTCTTCAGTATTCTAATTAGAGTATCACTACAGAATATCGACTCTCTGTCTACGATAGATCTGACAAGCAAGGTGTTTCGTTATTAGGTAATACTTATCTCATGAGTCTTTAAAAGCTTAACTACCTCCTCTCTCACAGGAAGAGCTCTCTCAGCCTTTCTGCGACATACCTTGAGTATCTTCTCACGTACACTATCCTCCATGTTCATAACCTCTAACACACCATCATCATGACACATCTCCAGAATCTCCTCACCTCTCCTAGAGAGAACAAAAACCACGTTATGTTTTTCAGGAGCAAACATCGATCCTACAGCCAGGTCAGCATAGGTGGGTATCAGCTCAGGACACTGTCTACAGCACCTGAGTACATAGCTCTCAAGCTCTTTTAGAGGAACCTCAATAACATTGCCATTATTCAGACATATCCTGAACATGTTCTTCTTTATACCCATCTTAACAATATTATCAATATTGAAACCATACTTCCTAGAAAGATCTATATACATCTCTCTTCTAAAATTATGAGAACATAGAAGACCTATCTTCAGAACATCAGCGCCTCCTAGCTCTCTCTCTATTGCACTGACAGCTCTGATATGGCAGGGCAAGCCTACAACCAGCGTGGGCCCTTCTCTCATTGCTTCACCAAGTTTTGAGAGCACAGGTGCATACACGTATTTACTACCAGCACACTCAAGCACCTTACCTGGATCTCGAACTACTACAGGTAAAGGTGTGAGATTTCTTCCTAACTTGAGGAGAAGCGCAGAGTTTACGACCTTTTTCTCCAACATTTGCCTAACTATGGAAGTGACTGTCCCTCCATCCTGAGCTAGCTCAAGAATCTTGATATCTGTTGATCTCGTTATGTATCCTCTCTTTATATCTGGTATAGGATCCCTATATAGCTTCTCCTCTATGTTTATCTGTGGACATGGACTTAGGTTCCGTGTGAATATGCATGCTCCACAGTTTGAGCATAGTTCAAGGTTTGTAAGAATCTTCCTCTTCTCTATACTCACTTCCTTACGTTCTTGTTAGTGTATTTAATCTTTGTTAAGTATTGTTAATTAGCTTGTCTGCCTCAGCGATGTGTTAAGTACTTAATGTAGTATTATCATGTTCTGTAATTAATAATTATCAAGAATTTATTGTGATAAAAGCTCTTATACGGTCACTGAAGTTTCTACATGTAACGATAGATGGTTACCGTAATTTTTGAACCCTATGGACGAAGAGTAGAGGTATCCAGCGATGAGACCATTCTAGATGCTGCAATGAGGTGCGGCGTCGTAATAAGAAGCATATGTGGTGGGAAAGGAGCATGTAAGAAGTGTAAAGTGAGAATAGATAAGGGAGAAGTAAAACTACTGACAGAGGAGGCGAAACTTGATGATGGAACGGTGCTAGCATGCCAAGTGATCCCAGTAACCGACTGTATAGTATATGTTCCCGAGGAGTCAAGGCTCGGAGTACAGAAGGTGCTGCATAAGGGCAAGGTCAGACCTGAGGAGCTCGATCCATGGGTTAGAAAGGAGCTAAGAGAAGGCAAGGTGGTCGTCATATATAGGGAGGATGGTAGAGTGATAGATGAGAGAACTCAAGACTTTAAACCCCTCGGTCTCGCAATAGATATCGGATCGACAAAGGTCGTCACGTATCTCGTAGATCTTGAGACAGGGAAGGTTCTTGCAGAGGCCTACGACATAAACAAGCAGGTCATATATGGTGATGATCTGATGAGCAGGATAGAGTACTGTATAAGAAACAGGGAAGGATACAGAGACCTTCATAAGGCAGTAATATCATGCATAAATGACCTAATAAGAAGACTTGTAGCAATGTCAAGGACCAAAGTTGCAGATATAGTACATGTTGTGGCGGCGGGGAACACTGTGATGACGTATCTGTTCCTAGGTAGAGATGTGAGGGGGTTTGCGGATACGCACTTTGAGGTCGAGAAGGGAAGTTATAGGGCAAACGCTAGAGATCTAGGACTTCTAACATGTAGGAACGCTCCTGTGTACTGTCTACCATGTATTGGAAGGTTCCTGGGAGGAGATATCATAGGTGATATTCTTACATCTGGTATGTGGAGAAGTGATGACATTCAGCTACTGATAGACATTGGAACGAACACTCATGTGGTGGTGGGATGCAGAGACTGGTACATAGCTACTACAGGTCCTGGAGCAACCACCTTCGAGGGATATGGCGTGAGGTATGGAATGAAGGCCATGGAGGGAGCAATAGAGAGAGTAACCATAAGAGATGGAAAGGTAGAGTACCAGGTCATAGGAAACGTGAAGCCGATAGGAATATGCGGATCAGGTCTCATAGACCTGCTAGCAGAGCTCTTCGTAAACAAGATAATAGACAGCCAGGGCAAGCTACAGAAGAATCATCCAAACGTTGTAGAGAGAGACGGCAAACTAGAGTTCATAATTGTACCAGCATCAGAGTCAGGAATAGGGAAGGATATTACGATAGATGAACAGGACATAAAGAACCTCCTAGAGTCGAAGGCCTCAGTATGCGCGCTCATAACGACTGTTCTCAAGAAGGTTAGGCTTGAGCTATCTGACATAAGGAGAGTATATATCTGTGGAGCATTTGCAAACTACCTAGACCTAAATAATGCAGTTAAGATAGGGATGATCCCTGAGTTCCCTAACGCAGAGATAGAGTACATAGGAAACGGCTCAATAGCCGGAGCATACCTGGTACTAACAAACTATAAGAACAAGGATGTCGTAGAGAATATAGCAGAGAACCTCACATACATAGAGATGATAAATGACTCAGACTTCGTGGATGAGTATATAGCAGCGACGACTATACCGGGAAAGAAGGAGTACTTCCCAACAGTGTGGAGCCTAGTAAGCTAGTGATGACAAGTCCGCTGACTGAAACCTGATGAGGAACCGAAAACTGACAAAAATATCTGTATAGTCTTTAAGCCGAGTGAGCGAACCTATATAACACCTGAGAACGGTACTCTGGTGTCAAGAACTCTAATGAGTAGAGAAGACCTGCTAATAGAGCTGGAGAACTTCGGACCTATCAGAAGAGGAGAGCTACCACTTGGGAAGCTTACAGTCATAATAGGACCAAGCTCGTCAGGAAAAACATATATCGCTAAGGCAGTATATTTCGCGTCAAAGTTGATTAAGGCATTTATCAGAGAGCTCATGATAGAGAGCTTTCACATAATATCTCTAAGAAAGAAGACTTATGAGGAATATTCCACGGTCAGGAGCTACCTCGTATCTGAACTTTCTAAGCTGAGAGATAGGACTCATATTACTATAGAATCTACCTCAGAAATTATTGAAAAACTACAGAAAATATGCCTCAAGCTACTCTCAAATGTAGAAAGGAGAATAGAGAGATATGCGGCTAAACTGTTGGAGGAGATATATGAGACGAATACAACATCTCTAATAAATGCACTGTCAGAGACCGCGAGACTGACCGTTCTTCTTAAGTCTCGTCCCATAATCTACATAGAGATTCCAAAAAGAGATGAGGCCACTGTAAAGGTCTCGCTCAACAGGGATCTCATAGCGAGATCGCCTGAAAATATATTGACTCGAAAATTGTTAGTGATATATAGCTCGGATCTCAAAGATATGACATTAAATATATTAGATAAAGAAGGGCTACTATTATCTTTTAGATATCTAGAGAAGAAGATTAGAGCATTTCTTGAAGATAAATATAATATAAAATCACCACTAAAGGTGCTTAGTGTCAATATGGTTAAGAAGGATAGTCGTAGAGATGGTAAGTATACTGTCTACATGATGGCTCTACGTTCGAGAGATCTTGACCTAATAATCTTCTCTACAGATGATGTTAACGAGAAGGTATTAGATTACTTAAGCGATTTTATTGTAAGATTTTATATTGAAAATCTATTTAAGGTTGTTGAGAGGAAACTTAAGAGAACTATAAGGAGCTTAGGAAGCACTATAGTGATGGTTCCAGGAATGAGGAGAACCGACATAATTTTGAGGCTTGCTATGGAGAAGCTTGGGAGCTTGGTTACAGATACTATCCTCACGAGAGGAAGTATAAGAAGATTGAAAGAGGTCTTCGATCTTCCTACATATCTTGTAGAGTACGTTCTCCTGCTAACATTATCCATAGTCTCTCCCTCAAAGACAAAGTTTTACGACCTCGTAGAGAAGCTAGAAAGACTAATAATGTGTGGTGAGCTCGAGACCAAGGAATCTCAAATTCTCTTTCATGATTTCAGGTATAACATTGCTATTAACATGCCATCCTCATCCGCATCTGTACAACAGCTATCGAGCATATTTATACTTACAAAATATTGTAGAAGAACCATAGATAGACTCATCATAGAGGACCCTGAAATACATTGTCATGCTAGCATACAGGCATTTACCGCACTACTTCTCTCAGCACTTGCAAACAATGGTATGAGTGTAGTAGTTACAACACATAGTCACTACATAGTGCAACGTCTCTATAGTCTAATGATGCTACATAAGTTAAAGAGAGAAAACAACGATCAATATGAGAGAACTATCAACGAGATTGTGGATAGTTGGCTAATGTATCTTAACAAGATAGGATGCATAATCGATAGAAGGGACATTAAAGACGTTCTTAATAGATCTACGTTAGATGAGAACTCTACAAAGTTTATTGTCATAAGATGGGACAGAGAAGTTGAAGGTTTCAGAGCAGTACCCTATATACCACAAGATAGGACAATGCCCTCTTTATCTGAAGTGTTAGACATGCTTATCCTAGAGGACTTCATAATAGGGAAAAGCTTATCGGAAGTAACTAGTAGAGAATAAAAGTGGACGAAAACTGCGAGAGATCGAAATGTATATGCGTTATAGGGATAGCGAAAGATAGGAGAAAGGCAGTAATAGTGGAGGTGAAAGATTGTTGTGATAACAGTGCTAGAATACTGTTTCTAGATCCTGAAGAACTTAAAGAAGATAGAAGAAACATTATTAAGGATATTATAAAGAGGGAGGCTAGGGAGAAATATTTGAATGCGTTTCAATATTCTGTAGAATGTTGTGAAACCTGGAAGAGGACGTTAAGGAGAAGAGGTGTATGTGATCTGAAACGTGTAGACTGTGTGTTCGTGTTAGATAGTAATATTGTTTTTGTGGAAAACGAGGCCTTAACAAAGGTTGATCTAGAGAGAATTATATCAGTGTTTCTGAGTAAGTTCTTACCAAAGTTCTTAACAACTCTGTACATAGTTGATATTATATGTAGAACATTTTCGGAAAATAGTAATGTGAGAGTATTCTTCATAGTTATATACTATGTAAATGATCTTCTAAAAGAGGAGATCTTTGGTCTTCATGAGAAGATTGAGAGAATTTGTAAAGAATCTCAGCTATGTAGTATACATGTTGAGAACGTTGACAGAGAGCAGATGGTTATAACTTGTAGACTAGTCATGAGACTCCTCAACCTGAGCATAAACGTGCTGTTTAAGCTTCTTGAAGATACAGACCTCGAGAGAGTCTCTGTGACGCTAGATAAGTTACGTTGTTCTCTCTAGCTTTGAGTCAGCTTCTGCCGGAACAGTCATTCTTCCTTAGGTGGGGCTAAGCTTCATCATCCTGTGTTTATGTTTTCTCGAATCTTATTAAGGTATCTTCGAACTGTATCTTGCCTTTTCTCTGTAGTTCCCATAGTATATCAACGGTCTTTGATCTTAGCTCCATTTCTAGTTCTTCATTTATGTCTAGCATGTTCTTTATCTTTTCTATCACGTTATTTACGAAGTCTATTGTCCTTATCTTTGTCTTTGGCTGTATCTTATCTAGCTCTTCGAGTACTAGTCTCTCTAGGAGCTGGTCTAGACTCTCTACTTTATCTTTATGTTCAGGTACTTTAGACATATGTTAGATATGGGACACTCTTCACATTTATTTTTTGAGCAGTATCTGTATCCTATGTCGAAGGCTCCTCTCTCATATAATATGGGGTCAAGGCTTAACTTTGCTACTGATCTCACGATTCCCTTCACGGCTTCGGTCTTGATGATCACCTCCTTTCCTGTCTCAAGCTCTGCGGCAATCTTTCTGACTTTCTCGCTGTCAAGCTTCATTATTAGGAACGCTCCACTTCTGAATGTTGTCAATGTGGTATACATGTCCGCTATAGATATGTATCTCCTGTACTCTCCTCTCCTTATTATGTTGACTGCTAGTGGAAAGCTTGTTCTATGAGAGAACACTCTCACTATATTTCTTATACATTTTCTTATTCTTTCACTTGATTTTTTCATGAAGAAGACTCGAAGATTATCTTCAAACTCTTCTATAGTTTGAAAGGTCATGATCCACTCGAAGACCTCCTTCTTATATGCCTTCGACACCTTTCTCACACCGTGCGCATACTTGAGTGATAGTATTATTAGAAACTGCTTATCTATGTTCTCGTACTTGCTCTCTATGATCTTAACTATCCTATCAACATGGCTGTACTCTGGATTATCTAAGAATGGCAATAGCTCAGCATATATATCTCTCACAGTTGAGAAGTATCTCTCTACTCTGAAGTCTCTCAGCGCAGCCATTGTGCAGAGACAGAATATGACGTATCTTGTCGCTATCTCTATTCTAGGAACGTTTCGATACATAATTACGAGCTCACTTAGTGAGCGTTCCCTCTTTCTCATGAACTCGTTAAACAGCTCTCTCACTCTGTCAGGTACGTGCGCTATGTCGTCAGGTAGGTACTGTAGAACCATCTCCTTTACAGTTCTACCATGCTCTCTAATGTTCTCAACTATATCTATATATCGCTCAAGCTCTTTCAATTTCCTCTTACTTATCCTCTCTCTTATGCTTATCTCGTCCATCAGCGGACAGCTCATCTATATATGTGGGGGTAAATAAGCTCTGACTAAGGAGAGATAAAAGTATTTAGCATAGATAATGAATCATTATCAAATGGTTACGGAGGTAGTATACTCTGACGAGACTGTGCTAGACATGTTGAGAAAGCTTGAGAACGATCTTCTCAAGGGAAACATCATACTTGTTGAGAGACTTCCTCCTGTAAGAGAGACCGAGAAGTATAGAGACCATATAGTGAACATACTGCGTGAGTTCCATAAAGCCTTTATCCTTGTCAGGATAGTGTTCGCGGATGGCATTCGTAGAGGCTACGCTATAATCATAACTGGTGAGGGAGAGCTTGGTGAGATACCTCAGAGAGGGATAGTTGAGGGTCTCGAGGTAGAGTACACCTCCGAGAAGAAGAGGAAAGTCGTGTATAGGCCAGTAGCGTTTACATCAGCTAAGGAGCTCATGAACAATCTTGAGAGATTCGCGAGGCTCTACCATGAGAGCGAGGTCAGGATAGTGGAGCTGAAGCTACCTGAGGCATATAGAGAACAGACATTACTATACTATTAACAGGAGCACTCTTATAGAGACACAGAGTAGAAGCATAATAAAGTATAAAAACCGCCACTGTACAAGAAGGCACGATGAGTGAGGAATGGGAGTTTCCGGAAGATTGGGAGTATGCTGGAGGTGAACCAGAGAAGCTACTTAGAGTTAGAGTGAAGTGTCCAAACTGTGGTGCACAGTTCGAGATAGAGATAGGAGAGTCATGGTACTCAATGGGCTTCTCAATAAGCTGCCAGAAGTGTGGCTACTCATTTCCAATAAACATGTATGGCGAGATTGTAGGAGAGGTTAAAAAGAAGAAGTAAAAGTCTATTTCTTCACTAGCGGTAGAGCCATATCTCTAATCTTCTCCTCCCAGTTCTTAGCTTTAACAATAGCACTCGCAACAAGGACTCCCTCCGCGCCAAGCTCTAATGCGCGTCGTACATCTTCTCCACTCTCTACTCCAGCTCCACAGAGAACCTTAACCTCTGGAGCAACCTTTCTAACCATGTTCACTCCATTGGTAACTACTTCAGGTTTCTCTCTCGACACTGCTCTTCCTGTGCCTATGAGTTCTGGTGGCTCTACTGCTACAGCCTCTGGACCTAGGACTGCTATTGCTCCAGCCTCTACTGGTACTGCAGCGCATGCTACTACTGTCAGGTCTAGTGATCGACATCTCTCGATTACTATACGTGCCTCGTCTATTCTTACTCTCTTCTCGCTATGGTTAACTATTACTCCAACTGCACCTGCCTCTTTGACTGCTTCTAGAAGTATGTGACCTGTATGTGCTCCGGGAGATATGGCGTCTGCTGACTGTGCAAGTACTGGAATCTCGACGTTCTCTGCAACTAGTCTGAGGTCTATATGTTGTGGTGCTACAGCTATGGATGCTCCCGTCTCTTTAGCGACCTTCTCTGCAGCTTTTGCTAGCTCTAGAGCTCTTTTTCCTGTTGCTTCTATATATGTCTTGAAGTTTATGATAAGTATTGGGTACCTAAGCCTCATGCAGTCTCGACTTCTCGATATCTAATATTAAAGTAGTTTTCAGAGGTGCAATATCTTCAGAGGACAGCTTCAAAGTGAGCTCTTATTAGGGCCTTAGAGACTCCCTCTATGAAGCATCTCACTATCGTCGCGACCAGCTCTGCCTCTAGATCCTTCACATGTGCCACAGCTAGTGCCGCTCCTGGAGATGCTGGACTGTACTTCGTTACGATGCTTGTCGCTAGTGTCTGAGAAGCCTTGAACTCTGCTATCGAGAGCTTCTGCACTATTGCCTCTAACTCGCCACCTTTCGCTAAGACTGTGAGAGTGCTAATCAGAGGATTACCTGAGAGCTCCTCTAACACTCTAACTATGGGCTCACTATAGTACCTTGTGAAGTTCGTGCCAACGGGCCCAAATGGGACTACGAATCCTTGGACAAGATCTAGCGGGAGGTTCCAGAGTCTTGCTCTGAGCAGAAGGCTTATGTTGTAGAAGTCGACGAGGCTCTTCACTACGTCCATGGCACTGTTATCTCTCATAAGTTTCGACGTGGTTATTGTGTAGAGTCGAGCAAGGTATACGCTATCGAGGACTGTGTCTATTATGCAGAGGGCTAGCTGTGGTCTAGCTTTTATCAGCTTCACCATGTTCTCGAAGGCCTCGGCAGCTGGATGGTATAGCTCTCTCAGTTTTGATCCTAGATCCTCGAGGTCTCTTGCTCCTAGAATGTACGTCAGCACATGTCTTCTCCCCATTACCTCTGCTATGTAAGTGTTCACGAGTCTCTCCATGTCCTTCCTGTCCTTGCCCTCATGTAGGCACTTTGCTATGACCTTTATGTTCTCGATCTCGAACTTGAGAAGGTATACTGAGAGAAGGTACCTTGCCTGAGGAGGGCTTCCTAGTGCGAGCTGTACTAGGTCCTGTATTACCGCTGTCTTGAACTCTCTAGTTATCTCTTCAGGAGCCGTGACCTTCTCTATACGTTCAATGACTGTCCTGTATCCTGTGTCCCTTAGAGCGTTTATGACATCGTCGAGAGACTCTGCATATATTATTGCCCTGAGCTTCTCCTTTGTTAGAAGTCTCGATCTAACTCCACGTACTCTGGGTCCTAGTGATCCCATCATTGTGAGGTAGTATCCATGTGTGCCTCCACTGCTTAGGCCAATTCCCACGCATCTAGTCTGCGTAAGAAGTTTTATAGTATTATGTCCTCAGCGTCGTGGGTTCTCCTCACCTATCAGGGGCGCGGAGCTCTCATCACTTTGAGAGAATATCACTTATTGATGATTCTGACCCATGTTTGACTATTCTTATCCTCGTCTCAAGCGGCACGTGGAGCCCCACTCTCTCCAGTATCTGGTAGAGCTCGTAGTCCATCAGCTCCCTTATGCTTCCTCTCTCATGCAGTCTCACTATCTCTCTAAACACTCTCACAGCATCCTCACCATAGAGCTCCACAGCCTTACGAATAATCTCATCTGCACGAGATCCTCGCACGATGCTCCTTATCTTCGCAATTATGTCTTCCTTAGTCTCCCTCTGAGGAGTCTGAGTAGAGGAAATCCTCAATCTTCTTTGTGCCTGCTGCCATGCCTCTAGCGCCTTCCTCTTTAGTAGCTCCTCGATCTCCTTGTCCATGCTCATGTAATATATAGTCTATACCACACTCTTTTAAGAGTATCTTAGCAACATCATCTGTGAGAGGCTGGTAGCTTATTGGTGGCCTAATATTCAGCTCTCTAAGTCTCTCTAAGCTCACCTTTCTACATGGTCGAGGATCCTTGACCTCTATAGCCATGACCTTCCTGAATCCTCTGATATATGAGAGATCCTCATCGTCTACGCCAACGTCGCCTAGCGACCTAACTATACGTTCAATCTCTTCCGGAGATGCCACATAGACCTTACCCGCTCTGAAGCATCCAAGTATAGCCTTGACAGGGGACGAGAAGTACATCAAGACTACATCTCCAGGCCTTATCACAGCGTTGACGCACTTTCTCAGCTCATACTTCTTCTTCCCCTCAAGTATCGCATAACCGTACTTAGGCTTTATCGATAGAAGTATTACTCTCACAGAGCTTATAAATCCCGGACTTCTTATTAAACCATCTTCCTACCTGCATAGGGTATTAATTTATTAAGCTAGAGGTTACCGAGACTACACGGAACCGACTTATAAACACCCGAGCACGAGAGAGACGACCCAAATGTGACTACTAGTATACAGCTGGAATCACGAAGGAGGTATGCAGAACATGGACTAGGACTCTTCTCACTACTCTTATGTAATTATGGTGACTTCTTTACGGGCTATCTCATAACATTGTTCTCTAGCATATTTGAACATGCGAAATTCCTCATAGTTATCTTACCAGTCCTCATGAACTTAAGAGGATGCACATATGTAGCATATAGTACGCGAATAATAACAAAGCTCAGACTAGGAGTCGTAGAGCCAAGAGGGATAAGACAGAAAGGTCTTACAGTCGAGATGAAGGCAGCATATGCGGTGAGCTTGCTATCGAACCTCATAGCTGGCATTCTAGCTGCAGCAGTTGTTGACCCTCTCCACATGGATCTCATAACGGCTGTAGCGATGTTGTCAGGGCTCATAGGAGTAAGCATAGTTGTACCATTGTCCACATTAGGATTCTTCGAAGTGTTTAAAAGAGAGATAGCTCCAGAGACCCTTGCAGGACCTCTAGAGTCGATAATAGGGGACATGATAACTGTCCCAACATTGCTAGCTGCGTTCATAATATCTTCATTCCTATATGATATTAACAGAATCTTCGTTATAGTCTTGATCATAATGATAACATTATCAACACTAATAATAGTCAGGTCAGCATTAAAAGAGGAGGGAAAACCATACACAGTATGGAGTCCTAAAAAGACGATAATAGAGAACGTCATTGCGGGAGTAGTTGCATCAATGATAGAGCTCGTCGTCGGCCTCAAACTTGAGAGCCGTCTAAGCACGTTAACGACATATAAGGTTCTTCTCTTTGCGGCCTTCCCTGCGATGGCGGTAGTTGGAGGTATAGCTGTTAGATATGCCGCATATTTGAACTCTGGTCTACATCTTGGAAGCGTTGAATATAGTCCTCTCCCTAGAGGTGTCGCTGCGAGATACTATTATCGGAGCGTGATTCTCTCGCTTGGAATATATATGAACGTCATAGGTATGAGCATAATATATGCATTAGCTACTCACGAGCCGTTGATACTATGTGCTGTTCCTTTTGCTGCTGGTATGTTATCTACGGTCATAATGTTATACGTTACCTATCTTTTATCGATAGTGCTGTATAGAAGAGGAATAAATCCTGCTAACGTTGCAACTAGCCTGATAATGCCTCTAGCAGACTTAACGACGGTGACCATATACATGGGAGTCCTCTCGCTGATACATTAGTTCACCTTATGGCAGGATCTCTCTTTCTGCCAGATCTCTTTCAACTTCTCTGTGAGGTCCTATCCTGGCCTCTCTTCCGACGTGGACCATATCTGCAATGTATGCATAGTCTCCTACCACTGAGCCCTCGTCTATTCTCACCCACTTTCCTATGTATACTCTCTCTCCTATGACTGAGCTATCTATGAGAGAGCCCTTGCATATTATTGTGCCGCTCATCACTATGCTTCTACGTATCTTCACTGCAGGTCTAATGTTGACGTTTGACAGTATTATCGTGTATGGCCCGATCTCGGAGTCTCTTTCTATTCTTGCTCCCTCCCCTATGTAGGACGGGTACTCTACGCTTCCTTCACATATACCTCTTATACAGGAGTCCTCGTCTCTACAGTACTCCCCTAAAGCAGCAATGTTAGCTTTTAGATAGTCCTCTGGGGTACCTATATCGAACCAGTACCCCATATGTACATATGCATACACGTCGAACCTCGATATGAGCCTAGGTATCAGATGTATCGATATCTTTAGCGGTCTATCGTCCCTTGGAAGCATTTCAAGAGCCTCTCTCTCAAATACGTATATTCCAGCGTTTACAAGACCTTCACCCTCAATCTTTGGCTTCTCCACGAACTTGGTTATCCTGAACCTCTCATCTATCTCCGCTACACCATATTTTGATAGATCTCCTTCAACTCTAGTGAGGACTATAGTTGCTGCTCCACCACTCTTCTTGTGGAACTCTAAGACTTTTGCAAGATCAACGTTCGAAAATATGTCACCATTAACTACTACTAATGTTGAGTCTATATCTCTGATGTTTCTGAGAAGGTTTATAGGTCCAGCATCTCCTAGGGGTCTGTCCTCTACGAGGTACTTTATCTTATGTATCTCTTTCTCCCATCTTGAAGATATGTGCCCTATTATGTAGTCTGCTAAATATCTAAGAGATACATATACTGTATCGGGGCTAGACTTAAATACAGACTCTAGAATATAGTCTAGGAGAGGCTTGTCAAGTATTGGGAGCATAGGCTTAGGCCTAGTATATGTTAGAGGCCTCAACCTTGTCGCATACCCTCCAGCAAGTACTAGAACACTGTGACGAGCCACCTAGTAGTATGGGAGAGAGAAGTATTTAAACTAAGCAGTTCCATCTATGCGAAGAGGAAGATGCCAGTACTAGATCTCTCGTCTATAGATCTTAAGACCCTACACTGGAACGACATAGACTGGAGAAAGTTCATATGGGTCAAGGACCATCCAATGAGAGCAATCTACATAGAGAAGGTAGTTGTAAACATAGGAGTAGGAACATCAGGAGAGAGACTTGAAAAAGCTGCAAAAGTACTCGAAGAGCTCACAGAACAGACTCCAAGCCTCAGAAAAGCAAGAAAATCAATAAAAGAGTGGGGAGTCAGGAGAGGGGAACCAATAGGAGTAATGGTAACTTTAAGAAGAAACAAGGCAATATGGTTCCTTCTGAAGACGCTAGCAGTAGTAGACTTCACACTTAGAGAATCACAGTTCGACAACATGGGAAACGTCAGCTACGGAATAAGAGAACATATACTCATACCAGGAGTAAGATACGACCCCAACCTAGGAATATGGGGAATGGACATAGCAGTGAGACTAGCAAGACCAGGATACAGAGTAATGTACAGGAAGAGATGTAGATCAAAAGTAGGAAAGAACCACAGAGTAACAAAACAGGAAGCAATAGAATACTTCAAAGAAATACTAGGAGTAAGAGTACTCTAAAACAATCACAACCCAACAACATACAATGACCCACGAGAGAACAAAAACGTTTAAATAACACAATATAAACATATCTGAAAAAGAGGGCCCGTAGCTCAGCCTGGATAGAGCGGCGGCCTGCGGAGAAAAGGCCGAGAGGGGCGTGAAGAAACAGGCAGAAACTCCGCCCCCTCGGCCTACATCGCAGAAAGCCGTAGGTCCCGGGTTCAAATCCCGGCGGGCCCGCCAAGAAACACCCTTATTAAGAACGTTCTCTAAACATATGTCGATGATGAGACTTGCCCCCCGAGCGACCAAATGAGCACTACACCGAGCGCTGATTAAACGCAGTATTAATAAGTGCATACTACATTCATAAACTAATAAAGCTCGAGCATCTAGGGAATATTTTAATGTAAGCTCACATATTTGTTAGGTCGATGTCCCGAATATGTGATTGCTGTAATACGCGAAATACTGCACCAGAATTATGTGATCACTATGAGACACATTGTCCAGCTGGACCGAGAAGAGGAAACTTCGACAGAGAATGCCATTCTGATTTACCAGGCCATGCAATTAAGAAGGCGTTGAGATATGCAAAAGCGTTCGCAGGTTCTAGCGTTCACGCAGTAGATTTTTGTAAGGTTATAATTTCTCAAGGAGCAATTTGCAATGTATTAAGTTACTGTTGTAGGCCATGTAAAATACTTAAAGAGAAATACGGAGAACGCTGGCTTACATGTTTATCTCTTTGGCTATGGAAATGTCTTAAAGATAACTTCTATAATATGAGAGTAAGTATGACCTGTGATAATATATGGAACATTGTACTATGTATCTTGCAAAAATGTTGTAAAATAGAAAAAGAGATTGTGGAGAAGGAGCTCGAAAAGAGTTTAGGTAAAAGAAGTCCTTGTGAGATCGACGATATTGAAAGGAGTTTAATAGAGGTAGGTCTAGGAGATATTGTGAGGATAGACCTTGGATAATCCTTTCATAATCATCTTTGGAGCCCCGGCCGGGATTTGAACCCGGGACCTGCCGCTTACGAGGCGGCCGCTCTGACCGGGCTGAGCTACCGGGGCTTTCTGTTAGTCTAGTTATTTTGTGGTGTGTTTATAAGGTTTTCTTGTTCTGTCGTGTTATTTTGTTTTTATGAGTTTTATTATTGAGTATACTAGTAGTATGTTGTATGCGAGTAGGCATATGAATCCGAAGTATCCGAAGTTGTTGTATAGGAATTTCATTAGTTTTATTTCTGATAGGCTTGTTGGTTCTAGTAGTAGTGTTTTTAGTTGTTGTGGAAGCCCTGCTATGCTTTTTGCGAATAGTTTTCTTGCTGGCCAGTATCTTAGGTCTTCTACTATGAATATTCCTCTGTTTAGTATTACTGCTGGAATGTATAGTAGTGATGGGTATATTATGTATGCGAATATTGTGCAGACTATATATGCTAGGTAGTATATCTCGTCGTTGATTAGTAGTAACAGTAGTGGTGCTACCCATATGAAGTATCCTGGGTTTCCTACCTTGTTGAAAAATATTATGAAGAGTATTGATACTACTATGTCGCTTATGAGCATATTGTTGAACTCTTTTTCATCTATTGGTGACAGCTTGCTTTTCCTGTAGAGGATGTAGAGTCTTGTTCCTAAGTATGCGAACAGTGCTATCAGAAACACTGGCTCCCATAACCATCTGAAGAGTGGGATCAGTAGCTTATAGTTTGTCAGTATCTGAGGTATGTTCCATATGCTCAGATCTTGTGGGAATCTGTCTGCATGAAAGAGCATTGACTTATATATGAACTCCCTATACGATACTGCGAGGTATGGTGCAAGCATGCCGAATAATGTTGTGAAGAATCCTAGGCTAAATAGTGCTAGTCTTTTGAACCTTCTTCTGAACACCATGTATAGTAGATAGGGTATGTAGGCTACTATTACTGCCTGCTTATATAATGCCGCTACTGCTAGACATACCCCAGCTAGGAAGCTTCTTCCGCGTCTCTCTAATAGTACCATTAATAGCAGGAACAGTGCTGTGATTATGTCGAACTGTAGAGCCCATATGTTACTATATGTCGGTAGGGTGAACATCCAGAGTAGTGCAACGCTTGGTCTTGTCTCTCTATATAGTATATATGCTATTAATGCTGCAGAGATGATCATTGGTAGCTTTGTTACGAATCTTATGAAGTATATCGGCTCATATAGGTGATATGTATGTGCTACATATGTTGCAAACTTGTATAAAAGTACAAATGTTATTGGGGCCAGAGGAAAGTATGCGCATTTCTCTGCAAAGTATACATGTAGGAGATTGTAGTGAGTCCATCTTATGAACCACTGAACATCATACCAGTTCCATCCGCTTACCGCTGTGCCCAACAGTATTAATATGAATATTATGTATATTATTGCGAATCTTCTGCCTCTGATATTGTTGTCTATATATGTCGTGAATGAGTGTAATACCTCTCTAACCTTCTCTAGCATACTCTACATCACTTATCTGACCTCTTGCGTCTCCATACGAACCTGTCACTTATGAGGTAGTTTACTATGAAACCTAAAGCTATCCCTATCAGGTTAGCATCATAACACATCCCAAACAGCTTGTTGAGAAGTAGAAGCGTGAGATAGTTAACCATGACTCCAGCGCCGACAGCTAGATGATACTTGAAGAACCTCTGGATTTTCGATCTAAAGTTTCTACTAAGAAGCTTCTGTTTAAATGTCCATGCTTCATGAAGTGTGAAGTTGTTCACTATCGACGATTCTATTGCCAGGAAACCTGCGAGAAACACTGGTAGGCCGACTACTCCATGAAGCAGGTAGAGCATCCCCTCGTTAACTATGATGCCGCTTGACCCTACTAGAGCAAACTTGAGGGGTCTATAGCCTGCCTCTCTCAGAACCTCTATAGTGTGACTGAGTATGTCCCTAAACGAGAGGTTGTCATAGAACTCGTCTGTGATATCTATGCTCAGGTTTAGACGACATACGCGAAGTCCTGATGATACTAGGACACGTGGATCAAACTGAGTTATCACAGATCCTGAAAACGCTAGCCAGCATGATAGTAGCTTGCTGAATGAGTCGTGTCTGAACGCTATCAACTCTAGAAGGAACTCATCTGAGCTACATACATCTGGAACGAAGAACGATAGCAGTTTGCTCACAGATACCGAAAGCATATACTTCAGCTTGTTTAGAAACTTCCTACATTTTGCTCTTATTGAGATCTCCACTATTACAGCATCGTAACCCTCAGACAGCGCCTTATCCACGTGCTCTAGCACGTTCTTGTCGCATGATATCT
Organism: Thermoproteota archaeon; assembly: GCA_013153275.1. Lineage (GTDB taxonomy): Archaea > Thermoproteota > Thermoprotei > Thermoproteales > Thermocladiaceae > JAADER01. The sequence goes on along the minus strand of JAADER010000045.1, from coordinate 10,787 downwards.
TTGTTGTTAATCGACGTCTAGAGAGAATAATTATGTTTCGAGGTAGTGATTGCAGAATTATCTCGACGTTCCTCAGATTGAGTCTACGGCGAATATCCTGTGCAGTATCTGGATTAGCTATCAGCACTCCATTATTAGGCATGAGATTGTTATTCTCACTATTATGCTGGCTTTTCTATGTTACCCTTAGGATACTTGTTTCAGACACCTCTCAACTGCATTAGCTCTTCAGGCTTGAGTTTTCTTATGTCTATTCCCATCATTGCCTTGCTCTCTGAGACCATCTTCTGAGCTTCAACAACAGTTTCAGGATCATCCCAGTACGATGTTGCAAGGACTATCGCTTGAGCTCTTGTCTGAGGATCCTCTGACTTAAATATTCCAGAACCAACAAAGACACCGTCGGCGCCAAGCCACATCATGAGCGCGGCATCGGCAGGCGTAGCTATCCCTCCTGCTGCAAAGTTGACTACTGGTAATCTTCCTAGTCTAGCTGTGAGCCATACGAGCTCTGGGGGTACCTGGTACTTTCTTGCTGTCTCTCTTATGAACTCCTCATCGTCTACATGTGACATGAGTATCCTTATCTCCCTGTTTATTATCTTCATGTGACGTACTGCCTCAGCAACGTTTCCTGTGCCAGCTTCTCCCTTTGTTCTTATCATGGACGCGCCCTCGCTTATTCTTCTCAGTGCCTCGCCGAGGTCTCTTGCACCGTTCACGAATGGGACCTTGAACTCCCACTTGTTAATATGATGCTGATCGTCTACAGGTGTCAGGACCTCGCTCTCGTCTATGAGGTCGACTCCTATCGTCTCAAGTATCCTTGCCTCCATGTAGTGGCCTATCCTGCATTTAGCGCTGACGGGTATCGTTATGGACTCCATGACTCTCATTATCGCTTTCACGTCTGCCATACGTGCGACTCCTCCTGCCTTTCTAACATCATATGGGAGCTTATCGAGGACCATCACTCCTACAGCTCCTGCCTCCTCCGCGATCTTTGCCTGCTCCTCGTTTGTCACGTCCATTATCACTCCATGCTTGACCATGGCTGGGAACCCTATCTTCACACGTATGGTGCCCGTCTCGGGATGTGATAGATCTACCACTATGGGTAGCTCTGGAAGTGGCCTTGGTCCGAGTCTTGGTAGTCCCGCCTCTCTGAGCCTATCATTGAGCTCGAGGAGCCTGTAGAAGAAGTCTTTCAATTTTTCCAGATATTCCACCGAGTCCACTATAGACATAGCTACCTATGACTAGACTACCTCAAATCGCTTTTAAACTTTCCAATAATCATATATGGTTATGCCTCATCGCATTGAAATAAAATGGCCAAAGAGAGTATATCTGGAAGATGGTAGAGAAGTAACGCTCGATAGCGAGGAAGAGATTATGAGTCATAGACTAGCATGCTTAATATCGAAATACGATGTCGACAAAGTATATAAGGCTCTCAGAGAGCTAGGATTCCGAAGAGTGCCAGCGCTACCTCTAGGAGAGAAATACAGTCTAGCAAAGATCGTGAGAGAGCCCTTCGAGATGCATATCAGGGTCTTCAAGATAGGCTTGATATTGTCAGAAATTGAAATATCTAGAAAATATGTAGAGCACCTGTACACTCCATCCGTGAACGCCTCTCTCGAGACGTACGAGCTATTACAGAACATTGGAGCAGACCCGAAGCTAATATATCTTGGAGTAGGTGTAAAAGAGGTGCCAGAGATCATTCTTATCGAGATAAGATGCGAAAATGATCCTCACCCATATGGTTCTATAGTTAGAGAGATACTAAGAAGCATAAAGGAGATCGTCATGCCTCAAATACCTTTTTCCCTTCAGCAATTACAAGAAGAGGATGAGCATCTAGGTTAGCTATATCATCATTCCACACTACTATACTTGCAAGTTTTCCTGGCTCCACACTTCCTAGATCACGTTCTATCCCAAGTATTCTGGCAGGTTCGTGAGTGAGCAATGATATTGCCTCCGGCATCGTCATACCGTATCTTAGGAAGTATCTCAGCTGTAGGAGGGTGTTTCTCTGAAGAACTACTGGGTGATCGGACATCACTGCTAGAGGGTAGGGTCTTACTCTGACGAGTATTCTAACGTTTTTCCAGGACTCGTGTTTTAGCTCTGTCTTGTATGAGAATGCGTCTAATGGTCCATATACTAGTGGTATGTTCCTATCTTTGATTATTCTGAACATTTTCTCGTCGTTTACATCGCATGCATGTTCTATAGTAAACTTCACGTTGAACTCATCTGCAATCCTTATCAGAGTGAGTATGTCGTCTCCCTTATGAACGTGAACTCTAAGAACCTCCTCACCTCTTAATACGGGGAAGAGTGCTCTAATGTCTGGATCAACGTCTTCTATATCTTTCTTTCCTCTGTCGACTAGTCTCATCATGTCTCTAGCCTTCATAAGCGTCTTTCGGAGGAGCGCTATCACTCCCATTCTTGTGCTAGGCCTGGTTCCTCTCCACTTAGTGGTGCTTCGGGGGTTATATCCTAGAGCAACCTTGAGTCCACAGTGCTTGATATATGCTTCATCTATGTCTTTTGCAAAGTTCTTTATCACGACTGCTCTTCCACCAATTATGTTACCGCTTCCTGGAAGAACGCAGGAGTACAGGACGCCATGTTCTACTGAGTCTCTGAACGAGGGATCGTCCATGTATATGCTTGTTAGAGCGTCTGCGAGAGGGAGAATGGAGTCCATGTGCTCGTTCACCTCCTCCTCATCTGAGGGCTCTCCTGCTCTCATCATCCCAATATGACAATGAGCATCTATGAGCGCTGGTGTAACGACAGCGTAATCATACTCAAAGACCTCGTCAACATCTTTAGGCTTTTCCGAACATATTGAGACTATCCTAGACTCCTCCCACACAATATACACGTTCTTTATGAGCTCTCCAGTACCTGTATAGAGCAGGTCTGCCTTGACGCATTTCACATCTGAGATCCTCGACAGCTCCTTATTACGTTAACGATTCAAGGCATCGCCTATCTACCATCACGTGATCTACGGTCCAGGCAAAGTGTCTTCTTGACGGCATGAGCTCCTCATCTACTATTGTTAGAGGGTCATAGTCTCTTGACAGCACTATACACTTATGCCCCCTCAATATGTGCTCCCTACATATCTTGGCGGCCCTGATCTCTGCAGGCTCATTCTCGGAGAGCACATACTCTAGGCCTAGGTCTCTAATTAACGTTATGTACCTGTTGCTGACCTTAACATGTATCTCTCTTGAGTAGTCAAGTACTATTACGAATCTTGACCTCACAATATTATGCGTCTGAGCTAGACTAAGATTCTTCAGAAACTCTACAGGTCTTCTCAGACCATACACTATGGAGGCAAGGTCTATCACTATGATATCGTACTCATTACATGCATCTGTGAAGGGTATAGTCCTGATCCTTCTCACGCATTTTATCACCTTTCTACGTAGTCTTGGATCCATTTCTCACGACTAGTGGGAGAAAGCGAGAATATATAGCTATAGCTTAAGTTAGAGCATCCTTCTTATTAGCTCGTTGATAGCTATTCCTCTATATCCTAGATCTCCTCCAACGCTGTAGTGCTTCTTCACGCTTTTCAATCCTCCTCTAGGCGGATGTAGTCTGAAGAACGGTTTGAGCCTCGGTATGCAGAGCACTTTGCCATCCTTCTTGGGTAGTGGAGCGTTCTCAGGACACCAGAGTCTATCAATCTCTCCCATTATATATGCTATAGCTATCTCATCTATGCTGTTCCATCCATACTTGCGAACGTACTCGTCTGTGAGAGGCTTGTCCCCCACTAGTCTCCCCCTCTTTCTGAGAAGCTCGGTCAGCGTATCGGCATCTATCTCGCCCCAAGTGACCCAGTCCTGGACTACCTTAAGCATGCCTACGTAGGATGGTCTCAGGTCTATTACGACACAGGTGAACCTTCTTCTCAGTCTCAAGAGATCAAGCGTCCTCTCCACCTCTGGAGGGGTGTCAGGTATTCCTCGTATCCTTATCACAGCTATCCTGGGATAGATCTGTTTCTCCTGTTTCTCGCTCTGAAGTGCTGTTGCTGATGACATCTTCGCATCGTTCTCACAAAACCTTTTTATAAGTGTTCTCTCAGTAGAGATCTCGCTGATGACAGGGGACCTCGCCTGACAGATGAAGTATATTCGCTGGGTACTGATCTACCTAATCATTCGTTCATACTCCTCCTCCACTTTTCTAAGTATCTCATCTGGCGAGAATCCTCTGACAAGAGCTGTGACGAGGAGACCGCCCATTCCTACTCCCTCCTTCACGAATCCTTCATCATATGCTCTGAGACCTGGATGTCTCGAGTTGCTCATCGAGTAGTCTGCGACTAGGAGAGCATAGTCTGGCCATATCTGAGAGAGAAGTCCTACCATATCTGCGGTCTTGTCCTCTATTATCCATCTTGTTGTTCCAACCTCTATCATTTCTGGATCGAGATTTAGACCTAGATGTTTAAGTATTGCCACACATGCACACATCTGGGTTCCACCAGCGAGGAGCACTCGCGAGCCCTCCTCTAACGCTCCCGCGGCTATTCCAGCCACTGCTAGATGTACGGGATCTCCAACTCTTGATACTGCTACAAGAGGATCATCCGTTCTTGGTAGTGAAGCTCTTCTAAGTCCTTCCTTCACGACGTTTGTCTTGAGCTCAACTGGATTTGAAGGGGACGCGCTTGAGACTTTTCCCCATGCATCATATCCTAGTGCTATCATTATAGCCATGGCCGTCGTTGTTCCAGCGGGAATAGACTCTCCTATTATGATTATATCGAATGTGTCTGCTATCTCTTTTCCGAACATTTTACTGTTCTCTAATATTCTTCTTGCTCCGTTCTCGCTTAATGCCGTCCCTGTTCTAATATCCTTGCCTGGCTCGCCGACAAGGTCTACATGAGGTATGAGAGGCTTCACTCGCGAGCCAGCGTCAACGATTATAGATGGAATGTCTAGAAGAAGGAGACATGCTCGAGACACGAGTGCAGGCGTTGGCTTACCGTCTGGGGTCACGGGCGGGAAAGGTATCACGAGACATTTTCCGAGCTTGAGAAACTCTGCATCAGCGGGTGGTGTGTAGTGAGTGAGCTCGGGGCTCGCTCCCGCAACGGTTATTCCAGGTATGAGGCTCGTGTCTGTCGTCCCTATTGTGAGTATGAAGGCTGCACTGGAGTTTTTCAATTCTTCTATAAACCTCTCCGAGACCTTTCCAAAGACTCTTATGTTACTCACTGCCGATATGTGAAGATGAGAAAAATTAAAATATAACTACGAGATAGCTGGTACACATGATCAAGTGTAGGTTCTGTGGTAAGACGTTTGAGAGCTACAGTGACTTTCTATTTCATATAAGGAGGGAGTGCAAGAACGTTCCAAAGACCAGAAGATGTCCCGTCTGTGGTGTCAGGTTCCGATCAATAAGACTCTGCAAGCTACATATGGTGAATGCTGCGTTAGGAGATTACAAGCATAGGAACTACGTTATCGCTACAACGTAGTCCGTATATCAGATCTCGACGGTCACATCACTTTTTTCAGAGAACCCCACTCCTCATCACTTGCAAGCTGTACGATCTCTCAGCGTACCGTGAGTCGCTCATCCTATCGCTATTAGGTGCATCTCATCACTCTTTCAATACATTTTCTAAGTCCTCTCATTTTAAAGACTTCTAAAATATCGGACTCTACCAGGAGCTCGGTGTTCTCCTTTAGTTCTCTCAGATTTCTTGAACCTGTTAAAAACATTATTATTCTCAGCTCCCTCGATATTCTCTCAACGTATCTCACAACTCTTTCAATTCCTTCGAGAGCTCTCTCGAGAAACGGCCTAGCTATCGACGTCACGTCCGCTCCCAGCATCACTGCCTTAGCTACGTCAAGTCCACTCCTTATTCCTCCGGAAGCTATTATTTTTCCAGAAAACTCCTCAAGAACCTCACAGAGCGATAACAAGGTAGGTATGCCGAGCTCACTCAACACATCATACATCTCCAGGAGCTCCCTATCAATCACGTTCTGCACCCTATACTTCTCGATCACTGTAAAACACGTTCCGCCCCTACCAGCAACCTCTATAGCCGCAACACCAATATTAGAGAGCTTTCTTGCAGTTGTACGAGATATCCCGTAACCAACCTCCTTAACAATGATGGGTCTCTTAAGCTCCTTAACTATCAGCTCGATCCTGCTTAGCAGATTCTTAAAACTTGGTTCCCCCTCATACTGCAGACACTCTTGAAGAGGATTTAGATGTATCGCAAGCGCATCCGCGTCTATCATATCTATCGCCTCCAGACACATGTCAATAATCTTCTTCTCATCTCTCTCAAGAGCTATCTGAGGAGCTCCAATGTTTGCTATCTTCAGTGTTGATGGAGCCTCCTCCTTTATGATCCTGAAACTCTCTCTAGCACTTTCATTCTCTAGAGCTATTCTCTGAGAGCCACAGCATATCCCTATCTTAAACCTTTCAGCTACCTGTGCAAGGATCTTATTTATCTTGAGTCCGAGGTCAGTGCCTCCGGTCAGTGCACCTATTATGAGTGGTAGAGAAAGTCTCTTTCCTAAGAACTCTGTCGTCGTGTCTATCTCCGATATGTCTATGTCTGGTGCCGAGTCTGTGATTATATGTATTTTCTCAAACCATGTACTTCCCATATCAACATTAGAGATTATGCTAGCAAGTATGTGATCATCCTTTCTAGAGAATATCGTGAATGGTTCCTGCCCGAGCTCTCGATTAGACACTCCTATACTTACACCTCTCCAGCTTTTCAACAATTTTCTCTATAACAGGCCTAAAGTACTCTCGTAATTCTCTACATTCAGCATAGGGAGACTTCTCAGCAACGAGAGACTTCAACACGCATGGAACATATGGGATCTCTGTAAGCTTCTCAATGTTCATTATACCCGTATCAAGCTTGAATAGCTTGATGTTCTCTACCATCGTCATATTATAGACCATGCCGAGAATGTCCACGTTTAGCTCGCGAAGAAGCTCTACTAGACGTTCAGTAACCTTCATAGATACAGGTTCCATGAGGGTCACAACTATTGATGATGCCCTGTTTCTCAAGTATCTGCAAGGTATTATTATCTCCTCTCCTGTTCCTGGTGGCATATCTACTATGACTATGTCACTGTTCCACGATATTGACGATAATATATCGAGAACAGCCTTCTCGCGATATAGACCTCTTATAGGTACCGGTGAGTCTCCTACAAAGATTGAAGGTGAGAAATAGAGAAGGTTTCTCTTTATCTGAAGAGGGCCATTCTCCTCCTTGTACCCTCTTACCGGGACTCTAATACCGAGGAACCTATGTGTTGAGAAACCGTGAAGATCGAGGTCTAGAAGACCTGTCTGCACTCCTTCTTCAGATAGGTACCATGCTAGTCCACAGGATACAAATGTCTTTCCTACTCCTCCCTTCCCGCTGCATACTAGGATTATGAGTTTCACGTTTCTGAAACAGTTCTCTATGCTTCCCCTGTACCTGTCGAGGTCTGTCACTATTCTCATCTATCTCACCTCTAGGACCTTTATGTCAGAGCCTTCGATTATTTCGAAGTCTGGGCTTCCACATCTTGGGCATCTTATATATGCATACACGGTGCTTGGAACCAGGTGTATTGCCTCGAGAAATGTCTTTGCTAGTTCTCTGTCCTCTACCGAGCTCTCAAGCTGTGATTCGACGTCTTTCCAAGTCCATACATGGCCACAGGATGTGCATCGAAATTTTGTCTTCTCTATCTCTATATCATACTTGATCTCGTTCTTAAATCCCAGCATTTTGGAGACCTCCTCTAGTGCGAACTTAAACACGTCGAGGTCTATCTGCACGAGCTCTCCTATGCTTATCTTTACGTATCTTATTGAGTCTCCATAGCTCTCTTTAATTGATGATAGTATACCGTATACGATACTCCATTCGTGCATCTCTGTGATTTATCTTTTTCTCACAAATTTATCATTTACGAACCTGAGACCCTTGCGATCCCTATCCTCACCTTCTTGTCCTCTATGTCCCAGTCCATTACGAAGCAGCTCTCGGGGACCTTGTCTACTCTCACTATCTTTACAGCACGTGTCTCATTTCTTATATAATCTTCAAACATCTTCACAGCCTCCTCAATCTCGCTGTCTCGAGTCTCATAGTATACTTCTATCTTCTCCTCTACGGGAAGGTTCATCCTTCCTCGCATGAACTGTATTCTTCTGACTATTTCTCTACAATATGCTTCCAGAAGTAGTGATTTATCGAGCTGAGTGTCTATACATATCTTCCCTATACTTGTCTCTGAGCATAGTAGGCTATCTTTTAACTCGCTAGTAGGCTGTTGGCTTACAGATATCTTCACCTCCTTCACGTTGGCTATATGTTCAAGAAGATGTCTTATCTTCTCTAGAAGTGGCACATCTCTCTCGTCTTTCAACTCCACCAGCGCGAGCTTGAGAGGCCATCTGAGCTTTATTCCAGCCCTATTTCTGAGGTTAGCTATCTCCGAGAAGACTGAGAACATTATGTCGAATCCTCTCTCAAGATCCTCATCAATCATCTCAATGTCCGGCTCGTCCAGCTTAGAGAGATGTATACTCTCTGCTTCCTCAGGCTCAAACTTCCTCACCAACGCCTGCCACAGATACTCTGTAACATGTGGAACGAATATCGATCCCATCTTCAGAGCGCCCTTTAACACGTGATAGAGTACTGCATATGCCATGTACTTTATCTCTGCCTCCTCCTCTATCCATACTCTCCTTCTTATGAGACGGAGATAGCTGTGACTGATGTCCTCGACTACCAGGTTTATCCATTCTCTAACTGCGAGATGTATCTCCATGTTGCTCATATGTTCTAGGAACCTTCTCAGCCTAGTATTGTATCTCGATAGTATCCATCTATCCTCTACAGGTAGCTTACCTATATAGCCGTCTAGAGCATGCTTTCTTGGAGAGAACTTGTCAAGACTCATGTACGTATCTGCAAACTTCGCAATGTTCCACAATATTGATAACGCTCTATGGCTCTCCTTTATCTCGTCTGGATCAAAGGATATTGCGTCCCACGGCGCTACCTTATACGCTATGTAGAGCCTGACAGGGTCTACCCCCCATCTCTCGAAGAGGTCTTTAGCCCAGATCACGTTTCCTTTTGACTTGCTCATCTTCTGCCCATACTTGTCCAGTACATGTCCCTGCATAAGTATGGACTTGTATGGGGCCTTGCTCATCCATACGACCGACGTAGCCAGGAGAGAGTAGAACCATCCTCGTGTCTGGTCTATCCCCTCTGTGACCCAGTCATATGGGTAGAGCTTCTCGAAGAGCTCTCTATTTCTTAACCCGTTGACGCTTGCTATCCATGCTACTCCACTGTCAAGCCATACATCCATCACATATGGTTCTCTTACCCACTCCTCGCAGTCCTCTGTACATATCTTGACCATGTCTATCCATGGCCTATGCACGAGAAGGTCATCTGGAACATTTGGAAGCTCTTTCGCAAGTGCTCTAAGCTCGTCTAGGTTCCCTATGACGAGTATCTTTGAGGGATCCTTCTTACATCTCCATACTGGCAGAGGTGTTCCCCAGACTCTGCTTCTCGATATCGTCCAGTCTCTAGCATTTGCGACCCAGTTCTCGAACCTGTCTCTCAGATGTTCAGGATATATCTTCACTTTCTTGAGCTCTGATACCATCAGGTCGCGGAGAGCGCTTATCTTTATGAACCACTGACGGTCTGCTCTATATATGAGCGGGGTCCCACACCTCCAGCAGTGTGGATACTTGTGAACTATAGTCTCCTCGTGAACTAATAGTCCACGTTCTCTGAGCGTCTTTATGACGATCTTCGAGACCTCAAGCCAGCTCTTACCTGCGAACGGTCCTGCAGAGTCGTCGAATACCCCGTTTGGTCGTACGAGGTTAGTTATTGGGAGACCGTACTGTCGAGCCACCTCGAAGTCCTCTGGACCATGGGCCGGTGCTGTATGTACGAGCCCTGTACCCATCTCAAGCGTTACGAAGTCTGCAGTGACTATGTAGTGGGCCTTGTCGTCATGTTGCTTGTGTATGGGTACTTCCTCGAGGAAGATGTGCCTGTACTTCCTACCTTTCAATTCTTCTCCTCTCCTCCTCTCAACTATCTCATACTTCTCTATGCCGAACTTGCCCATGAGAACATTGACGAGATCCTCAGCTATCCACCAGTACTCCACCTCTCCATCACGCTCTACCCTCACCTTAGCATAGTAGAATCCTGGGTTCACAGATATAGCCTCATTATCTATCAATGTCCACGGCGTTGTTGTCCAGATAACGTAGTACGTGTTCTCCTCATCAGCTGAGGGAAACTTCACGAATATTGAGGGATCCTCCCTCTCCGAGTATCCTAGGTCAACCTCGGCGTCGCTCAGAGCTGTCTCACATCTTGGACAGAAGGGTAGCACTCTGTAATCCTCGAAGAGGAGACCCTTCTTCCAAGCCTCTTTTACTAACGTCCAGACATGCTCTATATAGTATGCTCTACGAGTCTCGTAAGCGTTCTCGAGATCTAGCCATAGTCCAAGAAGCTCTGTAGCATATTTCTTCCAGAACTCGAGATAGTAATCAACAAGTCTGTTGCATTCTAGACTAAACTTATCAAGACCATACTTCTCAACGTCCTTCTTCGTCTTGAAGCCAAGCTTCTTCTCGGCCTCAAGCTCGACAGGAAGTCCCTGCTCGTCCCATCCCGCCTG
>JAADER010000041.1 GCA_013153275.1 Thermoproteota archaeon | reverse complement strand
TATATTTCTATAGGGAGTTTTATGGGAATCTTCTGTTTAGTCGTGTTAGGTTGATGAAGTTGATGTTTTTATCGTGTTATGAGAGAGTTGAGAAGGATGTAGTAATACGTTACGCACCCTCTCCACTAAAACTAGACTACAAAATACTCTATAGAGGACCATTCTCCAAAACAGTATCAGACGTTATTCAGAGCAGTGTAGGAGGGGATTTAGATGAGGATCTTGTAGATGTTGGCCTCAAGTATCCTCTTCACATATATCTTCTCGATAGCGTTAACGAGAGAGTGTATAGGGAGGGATGTGAGAAGCTTAGAGAGGTCTTTCAGAATGCTCTCAGAGATATCTCTGAGATTCTCCTTAGACGAAGCTCAATGCTCTGTGAACATGAGCTGGAGGAAGTCTCTCGTAGAGTAATACTTAAGCTAGTGAAGCTTACTACACATCGAGTTAGAACAGTAGTGAGAGTATACGGACACTTGAGCTCAGAGAAGCTTGAAAAACTCAGTCTAAGCATCATAGGATTATCAAAGGATAGAAAGGCCGAGTATCTGAGACTCAACGTTGACGATGTAGCAGGCATTCTAGGTCTCCAGATGGTATCGCTTGACAAACTGTTATTATCCTCGGAAAAATATCTTCGGAAACTAGCAAGGCTAGAAAACGATTAGTTACATAGACACCTACATAACACATCTCGAAACCGTGAGACCTGGTCTCTAGTATGGTATACGTCAAGTACGGGGATCGACCAGACTATGAGCCTAGCGTTGAGCCGACCTAGAGGTCCTGGTTCAGTTATGCGAGCACAACATATATGAGAGCTCTCATAATGTACAAGATCCGTTATGTGAAGTATAGTAAGAATAATAGAGCTACTAGTAACTCGCTTACCATGACAGACATTTATGGTGAGCTCTTCATCTGTTGTTATTAAGCTTAGGAAGCGTATGAACATGGAGAACTTTGTTATACTATAAACACTTTCAATGAACAGAGTATCGAATTTAGATGATCTATGTATCTTGAACTCAACAAAGAGATGGAAAGTCTTGTCATTACAGGTACAGCACATGTATGAGTCAGGTCTATAGGACACTAGCGATCCGAGACCTGACCTTCGTAGATCTCTGACAAATATTGAGAATATTGGAGGTGGCTTCGCTTCTATTGTTGGTTCAGGTACATCATACTCTATCTTGACCACTGACGATGATGATATAAGTGCTTTCAATATCTGGTGTAGTAGTGCATTTATAAATCGATCATGTTTTTCTTTGTTAAATGATCTCCATTTTATGATGCAATTTTCCACATTATGTAACCACTCTCTAACTCTAAAGCTCTCGATGCTTTCTCTTGCTCTTCTGATTAACTCTACTATCTTAACACCATCCTTGACTTCACTATCAAGATGCTTAATCTTCAGCTCATATATCATTCGCATTATCTTTGAGATATCGTTAACGATCGTACTTGAGGGATGCTCACGCAGGGCTTCTTCTAGTAGTTGATAGGTATGTTCTAGCTCCGAGATCAGTTCACTTCCTCTTATCTTAATTTTACATAACACTATAGGTATTTGTTACATATTAGATATAAATAGCTTTCACTCTCAGTCCATGTTTACCCTTATCTTTATAGGCGAACCATCATTAAGATTTAATAGTTCTCTCAGTTTTACTGGCGCTATTATCTCTATTATCTCAGGTCCATGATGCGTCTTCTCTATTATTAGTACAGCACAGGGAACGTTCTCTGCCCCCTCTACTGTCGCTTTGAAGCATTTCACGTTTCCGAACTTTCTCCCGTTTTTCTCGAAGCCCTCTATGACTATTCCTGGAAGTTTTGAGAGGAGTAGTCTGTTCTTGATGTATTCTGGATATAGTTTGACGTTGAGCGTTCCTGGATAGGGCTCGAACCCGAGCTTCTCTTTGAACTGTCTCCTGTACTCGTCTATGCTCATGTAGTATCTTCCCTCTCCAAGTCCAGACGTTACTTCTCCTGCTAACTCTATCACCGTCATGTCTCTCAGGTATCTCTGTACGGTATCTATGATGTATCTTATTATCTTCTGTCCTCTCTCTGAGAACTTTACAAGACGCTCGTTCCTCTCTATCACTCCCTCGTCTTCTAACTTCTTCATTATTCTGTGAGCGTTCTGTACGGTCGTTGATAGAGCCCGTGCCAGATCCGTGAGCGAGAGCTCTCGGTAGGAGTCCTGTGTCACTCCCAGTCTCATGAGGACTAGAATATATGGTGCTAGTTTGAGGTACGTGTATACTTCTTGGTCAGTGTGAGACAGGCTCCTCATCTCTCGGGCGCTGCCTCGCCTCATCAGCTGTTTTATCTATGTGTTCTACTTCCTTAATTAAGGTTCCTACTCCTCTCCTTCCTGTTCCTGAGAACCCTCTTCTGCTCCCTCGTTTGCAGACATCTTCTGTATGAGCTCCGGCGTCACGTTCTCGGCGGCTCTCCAGTACGCTACCTTTCCTCTCTTTATCTCCTTAACCAGCCCGTCTCTCTGTAGGAGCTTTAACGCGTAGAATACTTGACTGTGACTTAGACCTGTCCTTCTAACGATCTCGTTTGTCGGTAGTTCTCCTTCTTTGAGGAGGAGTTCAAGAATCTGTTTCTTTCTTTCAATTACTTTAGACGTCTGTCTTCTGGGCATGGAGATCTACTATCTAGATTAGCACACTGGATTTTTAAAATAACTTCGCTAGAGGCACATCAGAATGACACAGATATCTACGTAATTATTCTCACTGTAACATTTTTATAAGCTTCCTAAACCTCGAGTATAGTGAGTAGTCAACATATATCTTCGTCTCTAACATATCCTGAAGACGCTCAGCTCTTCCCCGCCTCTCCTCAACAGAGTCTTTCACAATCATGCTCATAGCATTCGACCCAGCGCCGCTACCATACGTTACTAACAGTATTCGAGAACCGGGACGGGCCTGGTCGAGAACGTTTACAAGGCCGAGAAGAGCCGATGCATTGTATGTGTTTCCTATACGGTCCACAACGAGCCCTGGCTTGACCTTATCTATCGGGAAGCCTAGCATCGATGCGGCACGAACAGGAAATCTAGCGTTTGGCTGATGAAGAACCACGTAATCAAAATCGTCAGGTCGCAGACCCATCTTCTCCATTAGTCCTCTTGCTGCGGACACTATATGTCTGAAGTATGCTGGCTCTCCTGTAAAGCCCTCACCATGTGCCGGATATGGACAACACTCTCTCCTCCAGAAGTCTGGTGTATCAGAGCAGTATGAGTAGAAGTCCTCCACCTCTACACATGTATTATCTCTAGATATCACAAATGCTGCAGAACCTGCGCTCGCACTGTAATCCAAGTGCTCTCCCGGCTCTCCCTGGCTGGCGTCTGTGGCTACAACAAGAACGTTCCTATATCTTCCATTTATCACGCTCATAAGTGCGAGGATCATCATGTCGGACGCTGCCTTACATGCGAACTCTGAGTCCACTGCCTGTATGTTGTATCTTGCTCCTACAGCATCTATAAGTATGGAGGCTATAGGCTTGACAGCATAAGGCTTGGACTCTGTTCCTACAAGTATCGCGTCAAGGTCCTCCGGGTCTATGGCGGATCTAGCTATGGCTCTTCTCGCAGCTTCTACTGCCATTGTTGTAGCATCCTCATCATATGATTCAACTGTCTTCTCCTCTATCAGATATAGATCTCTTATCCTCAGGGGGTCATCGCCCCATACTCTAGCGATCTCTCTCGTTGTTATTCTGTACCTAGGTATGTAACATCCCCAACCTGATATGCCGGCCATGTCCCGTCACCCCACGATCTTCGGTCTGAACTTCGTTCCATAACATATTATTCCAACGTTGCCATCTCTCTTAACGACTCTGAACACTGGTTCAACTTCTCTAGACTTCTCTAGGTCTGACACATCTGCCACATCTACTATTTGTGTAATAATTCTCACATTCGTAGAAGATTCCTCAACTATGCCTACAAAGATTGGCTTCTGCTTCTCAAAGTCCTCAGAAACAGAGTGAAGAACAGTGAAGTCAATAAGCTGAAACTTTCCTCCAAGCAGTCGAATCTTCTCCATGTCCTTGCACCCGCAGACACATCTCATACGTGGTGGATAGTATACTCTTCCACAGTTTCGGCATCTCGATGCCTCTAGTCTGTAGTATGTTCCTATCCTTCTCCAGTATCTCGGTACGGGTACTGTGTAGGCGGGCATTGTCTTACGACTCTCGTCTAAAGATTAATACGTTACTCGCTCTATCAATCCCTGCAACATCACATACGAGGCCGACACTGTGCTCGCCGACGTTTAGCTTGTCCTGAAGAAGCTCCATGATGAGACAACATGTCAAGTATCCTCCACAGGCTCCTACGGTGTATCCCATACATTTTAATCCTCCGCTAGCGTTCACGACCACCTTAGAGCCAGGGTCAAACATGCCCTCAGCTATCGCTCTGGGAGCCTTGCCACGCTCTGACAGACCTAGAGCTTCCAGTCCCAGGATACCGAATATGCTGAACTTATCACATAGCTCAAATAGTGTAGGACTGAACTTTGATGCTAAGTCCCTAAACCTTTCAAGAGTATACAATCGATCGATCTCAGGCCTCATACATAGGCTAGCATTACAGCATGCTGTAGACGAGTACTCGAGAACTATCTTAAACTCTCTACCAGGCTCAGACGACAGTACTATACATGAGGCACCGTCCAGTGGGACAGCAGTATCGAACAGTCTTATAGGATCAGACACGACCTCCGAGCTCATTATATCTTTCACACTTATCTTACGTCTCATAGCAGCGTGAGGATTGTTCTGTGCATGTTCATGCATCTTCACGCTCCACATAGCTATGTCCTCATACCTATAGTCGAACCTCCTCATATATGCTCTAGTCATGAGGGCAGCTTGGGCAGCCTGTGTCACGCCGAGGTAGGACTCGTATGTGGAGTCGCAGAGGTAGGATAGAACCTTGTTAGCTCTCGTGCTCACGAGATCCGCTATCTTATCTGCGCATATGACAGCAACCTTATCTACCGCACCCGTCCTGACGAGCTCGTACGCATATCTCAGCGCTGCCCCACTCGATGCATCGCCAAGCTCTACACGTATGTTAGGAACATTTTCAAGACTCAGATACTCACATACTATGCTTGACGCAAGAAGCTGTTCCTCGACTACGTCTGAGAGAGCAGATGCCAGAACTATCATGTCGACATCGTAGCTTCCGCTTCTCTCAAGAGCGTCGAGAAGAACCTTGCCAGCAAGCTCTCGGAGTCCCTTGTCATAGTGTCTCCCTGCTGTCATCAGCGAGTAAGATAACACATATACTTTACGCACATATCTATAAGAGAGAAATCTAATATAACTCTTCTCTCCATATTAACGAGAGACGTGGAACCTGTATCCATGATGGAGAAGCTTGTAGACGATGTCATCAACGGAAGAGTAAAGATGCACGAACTTGAGAAGATACTTGGCAACGCTAACGCTGCAACCTACGTCAGAAGAAAAGTCGTGGAGAGACTTACAGGTGTAGAGCTCAAACATGTTGGATATTACAGCATAGACTTTAACGAGGTAGTAGGAAAGAACTGCGAGAACACGATAGGTATAGTACAGGTACCATTAGCAGTAGCTGGGCCCCTGAAAGTAGATGGAAGATATGCGAAAGGAAGCTTCTACATACCATTAGCAACCACTGAGGGCGCTCTTGTAGCATCTATAAATCGAGGATGTAGAATAGTTACAGATAATGGTGGTGTAAAGACAATAGTGATAGAAGACTACATGAGCAGAGCACCAGTATTCAGATTAAGAAGCATAGATGATGTAGAGGGATTCATAAGATGGATAGACGAGAACTTCGAGAACATAAAGAGAGAGGCAGAGTCAACAAGCAGACATGCTAGACTTATAAGGATAGACAAGTTCGTGCTAGGAAACAACGTGTGGCTGCGGTTCAGGTTCAGGACAGGCGACGCAATGGGCATGAACATGGTGACCATAGCCGTAGATAAAGCTGTAAGGTACATATTAGAGAACTTTCCTGAAGCGAGGCTCGTAGCATTGAGCGGAAACATGTGCGTGGACAAGAAGCCTAGCGCTCTGAACATGATTCTAGGTAGAGGAAAGACGGTCATAGCTGAGGCCAGGATAGGTAGAACGTATCTTAAAGAGAGACTTGGAGTAGCGCCTGAAGACGTTCTAGATGTGGTATATAGAAAGAACCTTCTAGGATCAGCATACGCAGCATCGTATGGATATAACGCACATTTCGCAAACATAATAGCAGCCATATTTCTAGCAACTGGGCAAGACATGGCTCAGGTAGTCGAGTCCAGTATAGGATTCTCATGGGCGGAGATAGACGAGAACGATAATCTATACTTCACAGTGACGCTACCAAGCCTAGAGATAGGCACAGTAGGTGGAGGAACAAGACTTCCAACACAGCAGGAAGCATTGAAGATACTTGGCGTCGCAGGTCCTGGAGATCCTCCAGGAACAAACGCGCTGAAATTCGCTGAGATCATTGCAGCAGCAGTGCTGGCTGGAGAGCTTAATCTTCTCATTGCACTAGCTAGAAACGAGCTTGCAAGAGCTCATGAGAGGCTTGGGAGAGGGAAGAGAGAATAGGAGCAGTTGTTTTACATTAGAGGGGGCAGCAAGAGGCGAACTACGTTACAGGAATCTTGCTAGTTTCACTAGGAATTGTCTTATCTTTGTCACAAGGTTCTCAATATGCCATACCGGATTCACAAAGATTATTAGGGTCCCCTTACCGTTTATGTCGAAGAACGCTATCTTAAAGTTCGCGAAGTGGAACACTGCATAGTTGAACTTTCCGAGCAGATCATCATTTATCTTCTTTGCCCTCTCAACTATCTCTGTTATAGGTGAGAGGTTTCGTATTGACTTCATTGTGAGAGTGTTAGGGAGGTGATGTACTATTGGTGATCCTGAGGCATCGAGTATCACAGCTCCGATTATGGCATCTCCGTCGATGAGCTCTCTGAACATTAGCTCCTTTAGTACTGTCGCTAGTGATTTTTCACTGGTCTTCTTCTCTGGAGATACATATATGACGATAGCCGATCCCCCAATAAATGAGTATCAGACCTATTTAAATATTTTCTCCGATGCATTTAACAGATCCATTAAACACTAGAAGGACCCAGAATCAAGAAACGCTTTAACAACCCTAGCAATAGCACGAGCAAGAGGAACAGGAACAGCCTCACCCACCTGATTATACTGGCTATCTCTAGAACCTAGAAACACGTGATCATCAGGAAACCCCTGAAGACGAGCCTGCTCTCTAACCGTGAGGATCCTGCTCTCGTATGGATGGACAAACCTGGACGAACCCATCACTGTCGGAGCGGGCTTACGCGGATCAAGCTTGATAAGATTTCTATAAACACCATCATGACCCCTAAACCTCATAAGAGCCTCACCATACTTAAGCTTTGATATACGGTAAAGCTTTCTCTTACTTAAAGACGGTAAATCATGATTAGGAATGTTATCAGACCCAGGAGGAGGAAGATCTCTCAGAGCATCCTCAACAGTGACAATCCTACCCTCTCCTCTAGGCTTTATCTCAATATTACTTATAAACACTCTCCTCCTAATACTTGGAGTACCGTACCTCTCTGCTCTAAGAATATTGAAAAATATTTTCGAATAACCAACTCTAGAGAACTCGTACTCTATAGCAGAACGGAGAGGCTCCTTAGCAAGCTCAGGAACGTTCTCAAGCACGAAAATCCGAGGCTGAAGCTCGCCTACAAGCCTGATAAAATGGAGAGTGAGCTGACCAAGCTCATCAACGTACAACCTGTCCAGAGGGTCAGAAAGCCTTCTAGGATTAACACCTGTAAAGGGCTCACATGGACTCCCACCAATAACCACATCTGGCCTATCACCAACAAGCTTAAGAAGGTCCCTACCTGAGATATACCTCACGTCCTCCTCGAGCGCTACAGCCTCAGGGAAATTGAAACTATACGTCCTCACGCACGAGGAATCGTTATCAACGCCCAGAACTATCCTGAATCCAGCGTCCCTAAATCCTCTGCTAAAACCTCCTGCACCACAGAAGAGGTCAATGACTCTGTACACCATAACGCATATATAAGTAGGATATAGAACATTAAAAATGTTCACCTCATGGAGCACATATTGAGAACACCGATAAGAGACGTAGACATAGAGAGACTCAAAATAAGAGACATAGTATACATAGATGGAGTATTACTAACAGCAAGAGACTTAACACATAGAACAATAATAGAAAAAATAAAGAAAGGAGAGCTAGACCCAAAAATATTCGAAGGAGGCGTAATATATCACGCAGGACCAGTAGTAAAAAGAGAAAATCAAGAATGGAGAATAATCTCTATAGGACCAACAACAAGCATAAGAATGGAAAAATACATACCAGAACTACTAGAGCTAGCTAACATAAAACTGATAGTAGGAAAAGGAGGAATAGGACCAAAATCGATGCAAGCCATAAAGAAGCACAAATGCGCATATGGAATCTTCCCAGGAGGATGCGGAATAGTAGCAGCACAGAAGGTAAAGAAAGTC